>JAERRQ010000200.1 GCA_016735355.1 Desulfobacterales bacterium
AGCCACAACCGGCAGAATCTTTTCCAGTTTGTCGGTTGCGCCGAACACATAATCATGATCATCAAGATATGTCGCCGGCACCCTGGGCTGTCCAAAATAGAATTCTTCGGAATAATAAAGCGGATCTAAAGAATCGACCCTCGGAAACTGACCGTCTGCTACTGCACCGTGATAAAACTTGCAGCCGGTGGGGCCGTTAAGAAGAACAGCCGCATCCTTAATCCCCTCAATCGCCACAATTGCGCCCGTAAATCCGTCAGGCATAATTTCAGGCAAATTTTTCAGATTCATATTTCCAGCCCTCTTTAACAGGTGACTTCAGCAAGGCCGCCCATCGCCTGGCAAAGGCCAGGCCTCCATAGAACCCCACATCCGGGCATAATGGTATTGTATCGGCATGCAGCGCCAACGGCAGATCCTGGGGAGTATAATTACAGAGCAGCAGATCCGGCTTCAGACGACGCAGGTCATCATCCCTTTTTTGAGGAGGATAATTTGTCTCGACCTCAAACCTGTCCGGATAGCGCGTACGAAAAAGGTTGTCCTGAGAATAATTAAGTATACAGACTTTTGCAACCTCCATTCCCATATCAAAAGCAGTCTCCAGTATCCAGTCCGTATCATGAATGTATGTAATTATCATAATACGCTTTCCCTCCAGGGCTTTTCTGAAAGGTTCCATCATTTCCCGGTACTTTTTCCTGAAAAAACCGATAACTTTTTCGGCTTCAGTCTCCTTCCCGAAAAAAACCGCTATTTCATTCAGCCAGCGTTCAGTCTCATAAAAACCTGTCGGAAAAGCATTTTTTGCAAAAAAGATTTGAAAACGCTCTTTGAGAAAATTAATCAACACCCGGCCAAAATGATCATTAAAGGCCGGCAGATTTAAGCGGCCTTTTAAAAACCCCTGTAATGCTTCAATAGATGTCCGGCGCACGAACCTGCAGTTTACACTTATCCCGAGTTCATTAAGCAGGTTTGAAATCAAGGCAAAGTTTGTTTCCGCGTTGTTGGCTATATTTTTTTCAGCGATAATATTGACAAGACTACTTTGAGGAGTACAGCAGGGATCAATGAACGATCCGGCCCCTTCCATGCAGGCATTAATCACTCCTTGCATATAGTCCCCACGGATATTCCCGTCAGTAGTAACAGGAATTACCGGTATTTCAGGGTGTTCGGCCGACACAACCCGGATGGCGGAATCAGCATCATCGCCGATAATACCGGCAGGACAGGTTGTCAGCACAAATACAGCCTGGGGTTTGGCTGCAACGGCCTGCCGGAGTTTTTCCGTCAGACCGTCCATTCCTCCGTAGATTACTGTGTGTTCATTCATATCGGAACTTGTCATGGAAGGAAACAACTGTTCAGGGATAATAACATTCTTTTGATATAATGCTCTCAAGCCGCCTGCCAAAATAGTCTGGCAGGCTATCTGCGAACAACTGCGGGGGCCATGGGCCACTGTGATGCTGCCATTGATCTGTGTAGTGGTGCAGATGGCGCCTGTAAATGCGCATCCGTGCAGCGGTTCACGGCAGAGCATGCTTTTAGAGAGGAATATGGATGCAGGTAATCCATTTCCCTGATCCGAAGCAGGTGGAAGGACCGGCTTCTCTTTTTTCTTGCTGTTTATTTCAGGTACATGATCAACAACCTTTTTATCCTTATCCTTTTTCTGTTCATCAGGCTTTCCTTTCAAAACAATACGTTCCAGTGCCTCATCTTCAAGCGGAATAGCAGGAAAGAGGTTGTTATCATCAAAAAGTCCCCCGGCCATTCTTTTAAAAAATTCAGTTTCCGAAGATTCAGGGAAAGCCTCAACAACGGTTTTGTCAAGTTCTTCCGCTTTACGAAAAAGACTGCTGCGTTGAATAGTATATTTTACAGGGAGTTGGACAGCTTTCGAGAATCTGTATACCTTTTTTTGATCCTCTGTTTTACCCCTGCTGTTTAAAATAAGTCCCGCAATTCTATACGGCGATTCATCAAAATTCTTGATTCCGCGTAAAATATTGTTTGCGGCATAAATAGACATGAATTCTTCAGAAGTAACTATATAGACTATCTCTGCAAATCCTTTTCGAAGCGGAACGGCAAAACCGCCGCAAACCACATCTCCGAGAACATCGTACAGGATCACGTCAAAGTCTTCCGTTTTAAGCCCCAGCCTTTCAAAAAGGGCAAAGGTGCTTAATATTCCCCGGCCCGC
>JAERRQ010000293.1 GCA_016735355.1 Desulfobacterales bacterium
AATTTATTCGCCGATTAGAATAAAAAAGATTAATGATTATTGCAAGGTAAATGGCTATGCCGTCAGCGGAACACCTGCGGACTGTGTCAAGCTCGGTATAGTGGAATTGCTTGATCACAAACCTGATATGGTAATTTCCGGAATAAATCCCGGCGCCAATGTAGGCATAAATATAAACTATTCCGGCACTGCCGCGGCTGCCAGGGAGGCGGCACTTTTAGGAATACCTGCGATGGCCGTTTCGATACAGGGCTTTACAACGGATTATTATGCAGATGTTGCTATTTTTGCCGAAAAATTATCTGAAAAAATTATGCAGCGCGGATTGCCCAAGGGAACTTTTCTCAATGTTAATCTCCCGGATCTGCCTCTGGATAAAGCAGAAGGGGTTGTTATAAGCAAACAAGGTGCTTCTGCTCTTGACGAGTATTTTGATCAAAGAATCGATACCAGAAATCGTACATATTACTGGCATGGGTGTGGTTTGCCGGCTAAAAGTGAGATCCGGGAGATAGACGAAAATGCGGTTTTGAATAATTTTATTTCAGTAACCCCTGTCAGGTGTGATATGACAGACTATTCATTACTGGATGATTTGAAAACATGGGACCTTGGCGGGATTATTGAATGAAAAATCAGTTTGTAAATGATTTAAGTTCCGGTGTTCAGGTGGATGATCTCTTTGTGCTGTCGGAAAAGAATATTGCCCAGAAAAAGGACGGCAATAATTTTCTGCATGTTGTCCTTTCGGATAAAACCGGAAAAATAAAAGGTGTTGTATGGAATAATGTGGACAATATTATCAATAGTATAAGATCCGGGGACTTTGTTCATGTAAAGGGAAATGTTGCCGAATACAGAGATTCTTTGCAGCTTGTTGTAAAGACCATGGAATATATTGCTGAAGATTCTGTGGAACCGGCTGATTTTTTACCTGTAACATGCCATGATATCGAAAAAATGTTTGACCGTATAAAACAAATAACATCCTCTATCAAGACTGATTATCTCAAGGGACTTTTTGACGCGTTTTGGAACGATCAGGATTTTGTCAGCAGGTTTAAAATTGCTCCGGCCGCAAAAAAAATGCACCACGCCTACCTCGGCGGGCTGCTGGAGCATTCATTATCAATGGCGCTTTTGGTTAAAAAAATAGCAGGCCATTACAGCGGGATAAATCAGGATCTGCTCCTTGCGGGAGCTATACTTCATGATATTGGTAAAATACGTGAATTCGACTACAGGACAAAGATTGACTATTCGGATGAGGGTCGGCTGTTGAATCACATTGTTATCGGAATACAGATGGTTGATGAAAAAATTGGTCAAATAAAAAATTTTCCTGAAGAAGATGCCCTGCTTTTAAAGCATATGGTTGCAAGTCATCACGGCATCAGGGAGTTTGGTTCGCCGGAGCCGCCCAAGACCGTTGAAGCTGTTTTGCTTAATTATGTTGATGAGATAGATTCAAAAATTAATGGTATTCGCAATTTTATTTCTTCTGCAGATCAGAATGAAGCCTGGACATCATATCACAATCTGCTGGGACGTCATTTTTATATAGGAAAAAAGGAATAATAACTATTGGTTATGTTTATTACTTTTGAGGGCATAGAAGGGGCCGGCAAGACGACCCAGATAAAAAGACTGCATGCATTTTTAATTAAAAACGGTTGTGAATCCATTATAACCCGTGAACCCGGCGGTACCAGAATAGGCGGTCATATTCGTTCTATTCTGCTTGATCCGCAAAACAGCGATATGGAGCCTCTGACCGAACTTCTTCTTTATACAGCAGACCGGGCTCAACATATTAATGAAATTATAAAGCCGGCCTTAAACAGTAACAAAACCGTTTTATGTGACCGTTATTTTGATGCAACCCTGGTTTATCAAGGTGTTACCCGAGGAATTAATACAGAACTTGTTAAAAAATTACATGAAATAATTTTTAATAATCTAAAACCTGATATTACCTTTCTTCTGGATCTTGCGCCCGAACTCGGCCTGCAACGCGCGTGGAAAGATATTAATAATGGTTCCAGGAAAAATCATGAGACCAGATTTGAGAATGAAAATTCTGCTTTTCATGAAAAAATCAGGGCCGGCTATATTGAACTCGCACATAGTGAACTTGAGCGATTTCGTATTATTGATGCATCTAAAGATCAGGATCATGTATATCATGCTATAATAGAATCATTGACCGAAGGTAGTTCCTTATTGCAGAGGGTTTGAATTTATGAAAGCGATATTTTTTCCATATACATATATTAGCGGCACGGTTGTCAAGGCATTGAATTCATGGTTCAGGCAGATTATCGTTTACCAGCCATCAAAGCTTAATGATCCGGACATCATGAATGATGCCGAATCTATTGATGTAATAAGTATACGCACTCCTGTGTCTGGCGATGAAAATTTGATCAAACGAATTATACAGGATTTCAAGGCCTGGGGGGATATTCATAATGATGGTGAAATGGAGACAATCAAGTTTACCGGTAATACTATACCTTTTTTTGATGAGAACTCAATAAATCAAATAAAGGCAGATATAAAACAAGGGATGTCAAATCCAGCCGAAATGAAAGAAGACCATCTTTTAAATGCAAGAGTCTTTCTTCATTTGGCCCAGGAATTTGATAAACAGAATGATGAAATAAGACAGGGATTATTTTTGTGCGAAGAAATGGAACAAAAACTTATAAACGATATAATGGGAATCGACAAGAATAATACGGATCAAAACAAACCAAAGGAATTTTCGCCGGATATTTCTGACAATTTTATGATAGAGAAGAGAATTGTCTCGTGGTCCGGACTTTTCATGCATGAGAAGGAATGCGTGCCTCTCTTTATTACCACCAGCAT
>JAERRQ010000074.1 GCA_016735355.1 Desulfobacterales bacterium
GCCACCGCTAAAACAAGGTTGGCTGTTTTACGCCCCACCCCCGGCAGTTTTAACAGTTCCTCAAGTTCATCCGGCACCTTGTCGGCATGAGGTTTCAGAGCGTCCGGCAGCCCGTAAAGATACTTCGCTTTATTGTTAAAAAATCCAACAGGTCGGATCAAGGCACGAATTCGTTCCTCGCTCAAACCGGCCAGCGTATGAATATCAGGCGCCTCATTAAACAAGCTGCGGGAGGCCCGGGCAGTGGTTTCATCCCTGGTTCTGGCTGAAAGAATTGTTGCCACCAATACTTTAAAAGGATCGCGGGTTTGCACGGCGATCAGATCAACAATAGGAGTATGGTAATTTGCAACTTCCTGTTCCAAAGCCAAAATAAAAGATTCAAGTGTGATGCTCATACTGTTTTTTTTTATCCTTTGCGAAGTTTCCCCGAATACTTCCAGACTGCACATGAAATGTTACGAATATATACGATATACGGGAGATGATCAAGTTTTTCCAATCTTGGGCGATTGCATCAAATGTAGTTTGATTTTTGATTTACAATAAATTCAATATGGTATTTTAATAGAAAATAGAAACAAGGCGCGTGTCCGGAAATTGTTGTAATATTTGCTTGTTTTTGAAGCGATTAAGCTTTATCATCGCTTTAAAAAATTAAGCTGTTAAAGTCGGTCAAATGAATATTTATGGTTGAAAAAAGGTATAATGATTTAAACGGATATTTTAGAAAAATATTCGGTTGCAGGGTGCAGAAAATTTCTATAGATGCCGGTTTGTCATGCCCGAACAGGGATGGCACAATTTCAAGCGGGGGCTGTATCTATTGCAATGCCAAGGGCTCAGGAACAGGGGCGCATTCTCGGGGACTTTCTATAACCGAGCAGCTTTGTAAGGGTAAACAGGCGCTTGCAAAAAGATATAAGGCAAAAAAATTTATAGCCTATTTTCAGTCTTTTACAAATACTTATGCCCCGGTTGAGAAGCTTGAGCAGCTTTATGGGGAGGCCCTGGCGATCAAGGACGTGGTGGGTCTTTCAATCGGGACAAGGCCGGACTGCGTGGACGAGCAGGTCCTGGAGCTTTTGCAGGATTATGCCCGGGAACGGTTGATATGGATCGAATACGGCTTGCAGACCGTGCATGATGCAACTCTCTCTTTTATGAACAGGGGGCATGACTTTAAAGCTTTTCAAAATGCTGTAGATGCAACTGTCGATCGGAATATCAACATTTGTGCTCATATTATCCTGGGCCTTCCCGGTGAAACCGGTGCGATGATGATGGAAACCGCCAAAACTTTGTCCGATATGCGTATTGACGGGATTAAGCTGCATCTTTTATATGTTGTAAAAGAGACAAAACTTGAAAAACTATACAATAGAGGAATATATAGATGCCTTGAGCAGGATGAATATGTAAATATCGTTGCAGATTTTCTTGAAAAGATACCTCCTAATATAGTGATACAGCGCCTGACAGGTGATCCTCACCCTGAAGAACTGGTTGCGCCGGCCTGGTCTATTAAAAAAACGGAAACACTTGCTTTGATTAACGACATATTGACAAAAAGAAATTCCCGGCAGGGTAAGAAAAATGAAAATATTATTGACCAATGATGATGGAATTTATGCAAAAGGATTGTTGGCGCTTTATAATAGGTTTGCTGAAAAACATGATGTCACGATAATTGCGCCGGATCGGGAACGCAGCGCAGTGGGGCACGGTTTAACAATTCATTCGCCGATTAGAATAAAAAAAATTAATGATTATTTCAAGGTAAATGGCTATGCCGTCAACGGAACACCTGCGGACTGTATCAAGCTCGGTATCGTGAAATTGCTTGATCAAAGGCCTGATATGGTAATTTCCGGAATAAATCCCGGCGCCAATGTGGGCATAAATATAAATTATTCAGGCACTGCCGCGGCTGCCAGGGAGGCGGCCCTGTTCGGAATCCCTGCAATAGCCGTTTCGGTAAAGGGCTTTATATCGGATTATTATGCAGATGCCGCTGTTTTTACCGAAAAATTATCTGAAAAAATTATGCAGCGCGGATTGCCCAGGGGAACCTTTCTTAATGTCAACCTCCCGGATCTGCCTGCGAATAAAACAAAAGGGATTATTATAAGCAGACAAGGGGCTTCTACTCTTGATGAGTATTTTGATCAAAGAATCGATACCAGGAATCGTACATATTACTGGCATGGATGCGATCTGCCGGCTGAAAGTGACATCCGGGAGATAGACGAAAATGCGATTTTGAACAATTTTATTTCAATAACACCGGTCAGGTGTGATATGACGAATTATTCATTTCTGGATGATTTGAAAACATGGGATATTGGCGGGATTATTGAATGAAAAACAAGTTTGTAAATGATTTGAGTTCCGGTGTTCAGGTTGATGATGTCTTTGTATTGTCGGAAAAGAATATTTCTCAGAAAAAGGACGGCAATAATTTTCTGCATGTTGTTTTGTCGGATAAAACCGGGAAAATAAAAGGTGTTGTATGGGATAATGTGGAAAATATTATCAATAGTATAAGATCCGGTGATTTTGTTCATGTAAAGGGAAATGTCTCCGAATACAGGGATTCTTTGCAGCTTGTTGTCAAGACTATGGAATATCTTGCTGAAGATTCTGTGGAACCGGCTGTTTTTTTACCTGTAACATGCCATGATATCGAAAAAATGTTTGGCCGTATAAAAAAATTAACATCCTCTATCAAGACTGACTATCTAAGGGGACTTTTTGAAGCATTCTGGAATGATCAGGATTTTGTCAGCAAGTTCAAAATCGCTCCGGCCGCAAAAAAAATGCACCACGCCTACCTCGGCGGGCTGCTGGAGCATTCATTGTCCATGGCGCTTCTGGTTGAAAAAATAGCAGGTCATTACAGCGGGATAAATCAGGATCTGCTTCTTGCCGGGGCTATACTTCATGATATTGGGAAAATACGTGAATTCGATTACAGGACAAAGATTGATTATTCGGATGAGGGCCGGCTGCTGAATCATATTGTTATTGGGATACAGATGGTTGATGAAAAAATCGGTCAAATAAAAAATTTTCCCGAAGAAGATGCCCTGCTTTTAAAGCATATGGTTGCAAGTCATCACGGCATCAGGGAGTTTGGCTCGCCTGAGCCGCCCAAGACCGTTGAAGCTGTTCTGCTTAATTATGTTGATGAGATAGATTCCAAGATTAATGGTATTCGCAATTTTATTTCTTCTGCAGATCAGAATGAAGCCTGGACATCATATCACAATCTGTTGGGACGTCATTTTTATATAGGGAAAAAGGAGTAATAACTACTATTTATGTTTATTACTTTTGAGGGCATAGAGGGGGCGGGCAAGACAACCCAGATAAAGCGACTGCATGCATTTTTAATCAAGAACGGTTATGAATCCATTATAACCCGCGAACCCGGCGGAACCAGAATAGGCGGCCATATTCGTGCAATTCTGCTTAATCCGCAAAATAGTGATATGGAGCCTCTGGCCGAACTTCTTCTTTATACGGCAGACCGCGCTCAACATATTAATGAAATTATAAAGCCGGCTTTAAGCAGCAACAAAACCGTTTTGTGCGACCGTTACTTTGACGCAACCCTGGTTTATCAAGGCGTTACTCGAGGACTCGACACAGGACTTATTAAAAAATTACATGAAACAATCTTTAATAATCTCAAACCTGACATTACTTTTCTCCTGGATCTTGCGCCCGAACTCGGTCTGCAACGCGCATGGAAAGATATTAATAATGGTTCTAGAAAAAATCATGAAACCAGATTTGAGAATGAGAATTTTGCTTTTCATGAAAAAATCAGGGCCGGCTATCTTGAACTTGCACATAATGAGCCTGAGCGGTTTTGTATTATTGATGCATCTAAAGATCAGGATCATATATATCAGGATATAATAGACTCCTTAAAGGGGCGGACAAGGTTTCTTATTGCAGAGGGTTTAAACTTATGAAAGTGATATTTTTTCCATTTACACGTATTAATAACACTGTTGCTGACGCATTGAATGCATGGTTCAGTCGGATTATCGTTTACCGGCCCTCGAACCTTGATTATCCGGCAATTATGAATAATGTCGAATCTACTGATTTAATAAGTATACATACTCCTGTAACGGGCGATGAAGATTTAATCAAACGCATTATACAGGATTTCAAAGCCTGGGGGGATATTCATCATAATGGTGAAATGGAGGCAAGCAAGTTTACAGGTAATACGATCCCTTTTTTTGATGAGAACTCAATAAATCAAATAAAGATAGATATAAAAAAAGGGCTGTCCAATCCCGCTGAAATGGAAAAAGACCATCTCTTGAATGCAAGAGTTTTTCTTCATTTGGCCCAGGAATTTGACCAACAGAATGATGAAATGAAACAGGAATTACTTTTATGTGAAGAATTGGAACAGAAACTTGTAAGCGACCTAATGGGAACCGATAGTAATAGTGCAGATCAAAACAAAACAAAAGAATTTTCGCCGGATAGTTCCGGTAATTTTATGATAGAGCAGAGAATTGCCGCGTGGTCCAGGCTTTTTATGCATGAGCAGGAATGCGTGCCTCTGTTTATTACCACCAGCAGGCAGGCAATCGAATATTTAACAGATAAGGCCGGCGGCGGCGAGAAGGTATTAACAATTAATACTGATGAACCGGAAGCCGACGGTTTTTTAGACAAAATTGATGATATGGCGAGAAATGCCTGGGAGCCGTCAACAACTATCCCTCATATGCAAACCAGGAGCCTGCAAGATACCGATAATCCGGAAATAGAAACATCCAGCAGACTAACCTTTTATATAATACCTGATAAAACACCCCATGAGTTTTTTGCCGGCTGCGCTGATATTGATATTTCCGGAATAGACCTGCCCGAAGAAAGAAAAAAGGTGAGGAACACTATATTGGGGCTTTATCAAAGATCTAATAATAAATTATTAATCTAAATAAAGGAGGTCGCTTATGTATTTCAATCAAAAAGGAGCAGCAAATACTGAACAGACGCTTAAACTCGCCTGTGAAAGAGCAAAAGAACTTGGTATAGATGAATTGGTCATTGCTTCTACAACAGGAGATACAGCTTACAAGGCTTTGGAAGTATTTTCAGGGTTCAAGATTACCGCTGTGACTTATCATTGCGGTTTTAAAGAACCTTTTAAGAGTGTGATGGCGGATAATGTTAGAAAGGATTTGGAGGAAAAAGGTGTTAAGGTTATTTCCGCAACCCATGCGCTGTCGGGCGTGGAAAGATCAATAGCCCAAAAATATTCCGGATCACTTCCTGTGCTTCTTATCGCAGATACCTTAAAATTGTTTGGCCAGGGTACCAAAGTAGCGGTGGAGATAGCAGTAATGGCGGCAGACTCGGGTGCGCTTTCCGGAAACGATATAGTATCCATAGGCGGATCGGCAAAGGGCTCAGATACAGCCTTAATTTTAAAACCGGCCCATCAGTTGTCTTTTTTTGATCTAAAGATAAGGGAAGTAGTATGTAAACCGGGTTCTTGTTAAACCGGATACTAAGGGCTCGGCAAAAAATAACGAAAAGGAGGCCGTTTATGTATTTCAATCAAAAGGGAGCAGCAAATACTGAACAGACGCTTAAACTCGCCTGTGAAAGAGCAAGAGAACTTGGTATAGATGAATTGGTCATTGCTTCTACAACAGGAGATACTGCCTACAAGGCTTTGGAAGTATTTTCCGGTTTTAGAATTACAGCTGTGACTATTCACTGTGGTGCTAAAGAACCTTTTAAAAGTGTGATGGCGGATAATGTTAGAAAGGATTTGGAGGCAAAAGGTGCTAACATTATTTCCGCTTCCCACGCGCTGTCGGGCGTGGAAAAATCAATAGCAAAAAAATATTCCGGCTCACTTCCCGTGCTTCTTATCGCAGATACCTTAAAGTTGTTTGGCCAGGG
>JAERRQ010000404.1 GCA_016735355.1 Desulfobacterales bacterium
ATTCCGGAGTGGCCGCCAAAATGTTTGCCACCCTTGCCGCTGAAAATATCAATATAAGGCTGATCAGCACCTCTGAAATCAGGATATCATGCGTAATCAAGGCAAAGTATTCCGAACTTGCCGTACGTGTGCTTCATACTGCTTTCGGGCTTGATAAAGATTAGGAATTTTTTCTAAAGCATCCGTCTGAACCAGGCGATAGACTCCCTTGCAAACTCACTTTGGTGAACGGGGTTATTCATTGAATGATCCCCTCCTTTCTGAATGATCAGTTTTTTGGGTTTTAACGCTTTTACAAAAATTTCCTCAGCGTCTGAAGGCGGCACAATTTCATCTTCATCACCATGGAATATAAGAATATTACGCAATTTCCCAAGACTGTCTGATAGATCAAAAATCAAGTTTTTTTTGTAAAACCGCAGATCTTCCGGGCTGGTTTTTTTAGAGCTTGCTGCTGCATCCACGATGGGTCCGCTTCTTAAAGGAGCTGCAAAAACAACCAGGGCTTCGGCATCAAGCTCAAGCGCTGTAGATAAACAGGCGGCACCTCCCATACTGCTTCCGAAAAGACCGGTACGATCTCCTGTGTCGTTCCTCTCCTGCATAAGCTTTACAGCAGATGCCAGGTCCTGGCATCGGGATGCAAGTGTTGTAACTTCATAAAAATTGCCTTCGCTTTGACCTGCCCCGCGATGATCAAACCTGAAAAAAGCCAGACCTGCCTCATTGCACTGCCGTGCCAGGGCAATCTGTTTGGGCGAATTACCGCTGCTTAAAAGGCCGTGGGAACCTATCACAACCGATGGTCTGAGAACATCCGGCATATGCAGAATCCCCTTAAGGAAATATCCGCCGGATAAAAAGGTAATATTTTTTTGAAAAAATTTCATTTCTTACGCAGTAGGAGCACTACGTATCGTGTCTCTACGAAGATTTTTTACGATAACATAGTGAAATTTATATAGAAATTTATAATTTTTCTGAAATTCTGTTTTCTTTTAACCGTAACCTGGCTATCTGAAGCAGTTCTTTCATGGTGCCTCGCTGGTCAAAGCCATAATTGACAACCCCGGTAGTAAAAGCAATGTCATATGTTTTGAATGAAAATTTATTGTGCCGCTCAATATTGCTTTTTAACCTTGCCATAATGGCTTTTTCCCCATTTTGAGCAATCTCCAGCGCCAGTACAACAAACAACCCATCTTCTCCGAATCTGGCAATTACATCTGTTCCTCTGAAAGTATTTTTTAATATATTGGCTGCTGCTTTTATGGAGTTGGAGGCTTCAGCTTCACCGAATTTTTTTATAATTGCTTCGAGACCGGCAAAATCCAGCATCATAATTAATGTAGCTACTTTGTTGCGTTTGGCCAGATTATGCTGCTGTTCAGCAAGCAGGAGAAATGCCCTTTTGTTGTGCAATCCTGTCAGGCTGTCTTTTAATAAAAGATCAGGCATAACTTCGGGACTGTCCGCATCATTATCCTTCTCTTCCAGCATGTGCTCAAACTCAATCATCGCTTCTCTGTATTGTAGAAGTGATCCGATGATTTCGGAAGAAGCGGATGCGTGCCTGATAAGCAGATAATTGTTTTTGCATAGGGACGTTGAGACTGCCTGAAGATAATGGGCTTCATTATCCTTGTCTATTTCAGTCCACCATCCTGACTTGCTGGTTCCTGCAAGCTCCGGTTTCCCGTTGACTAAAAAACCGGAATCATCTATGAAACCTGTCAGGAATGGAAAGATATCGGCAAGATTAACTATTCGCTCTTCTTTATTATCGTATGAAAAAAAACATTTAAAGCAGGCCGGAATTTCGTCAGGCAGAGTAAAAGACCCTTTACGTTCATGTTTCATCACAACCATATCCATGGCTGACAAAAAATTTACAGTTGCAGGTTTGTTCATAATCTCACCGTTTTTCAAGGGGTTTTAAGCATCTTTGCAATCAGCAGCATAAAGGCCTTGTTAATACCCAGGCCGGTTTTGGCGCTTGTATTTATTACGGTCCAGCCCATGGCTTTCAAGCTGTCCAGCGTCCCTTTTGTTATTTCAGACTCTTTTGAAAGATCGGATTTGTTTAAGACACAAATAAACGGAACTTTGGCTGAAATCTTTTCCGCCCTTTTCCGGATAGAGACCGCCCTGTTAAGTGTGCAAAATCGCGTGGAATCAATTACAATAATATAACCCTCCATATTACTCATAAGATTCGGACTTATTTCGTTAACTTTGTCTTCTCCTCCAAAATCCCATATATCGAGATCCACTTTTTTGTCTTCATAGTTTATCTCTTTTTTGCAAACTGTAACGCCTAATGTAAAATTATACTTCCCAGGAGAGACTCCATAAACAAAACGCCTCGCTATGCTTGTTTTACCGGCAGCAATGGCTCCTAAAACAGATATTTTCATTTTTATAACCGGTTTCGGAATACTATCATCAGATATAAAAATTGTGGCATCATACTTTTGATTATCAGCCTCTATCGTCAGGCTTGCAGCCTTCATCATGGCCTGCTCTTCAACAGGGATTGACTTTTTATACAGGTCTTTCATAAACTTGGCAAGTCCCCACATAGTCGGCCTTAATGAGAGCTCACGGATAGACTTCTCCACATCTGTCAGCATATCCCCGCAAGACTGATATCGCTCTTCAAGATCTTTTGCAAGGGCTCGATGTATAACTTTACTAATTACAGGAGGCAGTTGATCAACAAAATTTTCAGGCGGCTCAAACTCAGCCTTTCTGGCGCTGGTCAGAACCTCCATAGTATCCCCTTTATAGAGCCTTTCTCCGGTCACCATTTCGTACAAAATAGATCCGATTGCAAAAATATCGGAGCGAACATCCAGGTCCCTTCCCTCGGCCTGTTCGGGTGACATATACCCGACCTTGCCCTTAATCAGTCCGAATTGTGTGGCTTGATTCTGGCTGGAGGCCTTGGCAATTCCAAAATCGATAATTTTTACCTCTCCTTCATAAGAGATAAAGATGTTGGGAGGGCTGATATCCCTATGTATAATATTAAGCGGCTGTCCCTGAAAATTTTTTAGTGTATGAGCATAATACAGCCCATTGCAGACACATGAAATAATCTGGAGAACTATTTCAAGATCAAACAGCCTGTTCTTTTTTTGTAAGGTACTGATTATTGATCGAAGATTCCTTCCGAAGAGGTACTCCATAGCGATAAAATAATCCTTACCCATCTTACCGAAATCATGAGTTCTAATGATATTTTCATGCTGAAGAAATGCTGCAAGTCTGGCTTCATTAATAAACGATTCTATCAGACCTTTTTCATCTACCAGGTGGGGCAGGATTTTTTTAACCGCAACAAGTTTTTCAAATCCTTCGTCGCCAGTTATCTTGCCCCGAAAGAGTTCGGCCATGCCGCCGGTGGCTATCCGATCCAGCAATAAATATTTTCCGAATCTTTCAGGTTGAAGCACACTCATAAGTATAACCAAGCTCCTTCTCAGGAAAAGGATAACCTTTTTATTATGAAATTATTGTTATTCGGGTTCGCTAAAAATAAATTTATATTTTCAGGTATTGACAGATTTAATATTTTTTTATTTATATTTAATAATGCAAAGCAAAAAACATGCCTGAATCAACTAAAGCACATACAGTATGAATGCTATAGAGTGTCAGATAATTACCCGATTTTAAAATTTGCAACCTGTGCGGTTAGCCATTAGCGATTAACCCTTAGCTTAAAAAAGAGTGGGAATGAAAAATTTTAGAAAATTTATAATATGGGAAAAAACCCATTATTTTACAATACAAGCCTGATATGAACATAAACCGTTGTTTCAGTTTCATCATCATGGCCCAGCATCTCGTTAATATCTTTCATGGTAACACTTGCTTCATACATATGGGTTGTAAATGTATGCCGGAACGTCAACAGATTGACTTTTTTGGTTAGTCCTGTGATATAAATAACCATGAAACCCACTAAATTCCAAAAGGAGGTAATATGCCAACGCTTCCACTTGAACAAATGACGGTAAAGGAGAAGCTACAGGCCATGGAAGATCTTTGGAGTGATCTTTGTTGTAATCAAAACCAGATTCCGGTTCCTCAATGGCACAAAGACATATTGGACAGACGAGAAAAGATAGTCAAAGAAGGCAAGGCAAAATTCGTGGACTGGGAAACCGCAAAGAAACGGATAGCTGCTAGAATCTCATGAAAATTTATATTGTTGATCAAGCGGAAGATGATCTTGTTGAAGGGTACAATTTCTATGAGGA
>JAERRQ010000106.1 GCA_016735355.1 Desulfobacterales bacterium
AAGATAAACTTAAATATGCACATGCTTTAATCGGACGTTCAATTTTTATCCGGTATCTGGAAGACCGGGATATCTTAACAAAAGATTATTTCAAGAAAGTTGCACGCCAAAAAACAGGATGGACTGACCTGATAAACAATCCATCCTCACGAGATAAATTTGATTTTTCAGATATACATGCTTTCTATCCCAGGGTATTGCAAGATAAAGAATTTACCTATGCACTTTTTAAGTCACTTTCAAAAGATTTTAACGGTGATATGTTTCCTGATGTTGAACAGGAAGAACAACATGTTGAGATTGAACATTTAAAATTAATTCAAGACCTGCTTTATGGAGATGTTGGTATTCAAAAAAAGCTTTTTTTCTTTTCATATAAGTTCGACATTATTCCGCTCGACCTGATTAGCGCCATATACGAGGAATTCTACCACCCAACTTCAAATGAAGTGGATAAAAAAAGTAAAGCTCGTCAGGATGGAGCCTATTATACACCTCCGGTTTTAGCTGAGTTTGTTCTTTCGCGAGTTCTTACTGTGGAAGAGTTGCGGAAGCAGCCCAGAGTTTTAGACCCCGCCTGTGGTTCCGGTATTTTTTTGGTGGAAGCATTCCGCCGTATGGTACGTTATAAATGGCAAAAAAAGCAGACTTCATTGGATTTTAATGAACTAATAAAAATTCTTGGTAATCAAATTTTGGGTATAGAGGTCAACAAAGAAGCTGCAAGAATAACCGCATTCAGCCTGTATTTAGCTATGCTTCATTATCTTGATCCGCCATCAATTCAGCAGCATATTCGTAACGGTAACAGGTTACCTAATCTCCTGGTTTCAGAGAAAAGCAATAAGAATCATTACAACTCCATCCATGTTGCGACGAATGCGTTTAGTTCAGATATAGGCGATTTGGGTGATGTTGATATTATTGTGGGTAATCCCCCCTGGGGTGCACCTGGAACTAAAGCAGATGCTGCCACTCAACAACGTCAGCAAGTAATGTTGGAATGGTGTGAATCCAATTCATATCCTATTGGAGATAAAGAGCCGTCTCAAGCGTTTCTGTGGCGAGCGTTGGACTTTTTAAAGGAGGGTGGGCGTTGTGCGATGCTGACATCCGCAGGAGTGCTTTTTAAGCATAGCTCAACAACACAAGCTTTTAGAAGTGAATGGATGAAGCGAGTCCGTCTGAATGAGGTATTTAATTTTACTCATGTCCGTAAATTCTTTTTTAAAGGGGCGATATCACCTTTTGTGATGATTCATTTTACAAAAAAAGACCAGGGCAAGCATCCCGTTGAATACTGGTCTGCTAAACAGGTTGTCGCTCTAAAAGAAACACAGGCTGTTTTGTTTTCTAAATACGATCGCAGTTATCTTGTTGAACAAGATCTTTCAGATAATAAGATCTGGAAAATGTATTTATTTGGTCGCCATATAGATGGTCGTTTTCTTAAACAACTTTCCTATAGCAACCGATTAGAGTATGATGTAAAATATAAAGGCGCTGGCTTTAAAAAGGGCAACAAGTCAAAAGAGCCTGGTTGGCTCAAGGATTTCAAATTTCTTCCTACAAAACAATTCTCAAAATATGGTGAAGTGAATGATGACTTGCTAACTACTCTTTCTGGTAGAGTGGAGCATAGAGGTAGTAATCGTTGTTTGTATGAAGGAGAGCGCATCTTATTTAAAGAAGGAATTAGTAAAAACGAATATCTAATATCAAGATTAGAAAATCAAAGCTATTCTGTAAATGACTCTATTTATTCTTTAAATATAAAAAATCATCCATATGTAATTTTAGGCATATTATGGTCATCATTCGCCAAGTATTACTTGTTTATGGCAAGCGGTTCTTGGATAGATTTCCACGACAAAATTTTACTTGCTGAACTTCTTCAACTTCCTATTCCCGCAAAACTTTATGGGGGAAAAGCAAAACGAGTCATATCTGTTGTTAATAAACTTCGTGATTACCATCCGCAGGAACAGGATACCCTTCATACTGATGGAGTTCCAAAAAAAGAAATAGATGCGCAACGCCGTAAGTGGGAAGCTGAACTTGATGAGGCGGTTTTTGATCTTTATGGATTCTCGCCTGAAGAGTGCGATCTTATTCGTGATTGCTGTGAAGTCACTCTTCCATTCTTTTATAAGCCGTACAACAGTGTTGGTGTTATGCCGGCGATTGAAAATGGAGATACTTCCTGGATTCAAAACTATGCAGAGATTTTTACCCGACGCTGGAAACCTTATTTGAACGATGATGAAGTCATGCGTGCGGATGTTCATATCGGCGCATCCGGCAATATGCTGGGTTTTGAGTTTTATCCTGCGGACATTGGTGATAAGTGGAATTTAACCCCCAAAAATAATTCCTGGGATCATATCCTTGAAGAAATCGGCAAGGTGTTGCCTAATCCTATGGGAACATCTCAAATCCTTTTGGATGGTGTTGTCCATGCTATTTCTGATGACGCCATTATCATTATAAAACGCAATGAAAAACGATTCTGGACACGCAGTTTAGCCAGAGAAGATGCGGATTCTACATTGTGTAAAAGAATGCTTGATACAATGCCTCAAGATGGAGGTGTTGAATAATGGCTCGTAAAATCGGCACAATAAAATCTTTCCTGTTCTTGTGGATGAAACATGAAAAGCGTTATTGCTCTATTTTCTATGAAGCATTACAACAACTTGAAATCAACGAAGACCAACGCAATAATGAGGATGCAATATCTGAGGCTCTTTGTCCTGTTTTGAGGGAAGTATGTTTTAAGGATGAACGTGAGATAAAAACGCCTGATTGGGAAAAACCAATTCAACCTGCAATTACTGATGAATTAAAAGGTGGCAAAATTAATAAAAGGCCTGATTTTACATGTAATTTCCTGAATAGCTTAGCCGTTTCCCCTGAAACCTATGAAATTCCATTTCATGTAGAATGCAAGCGGCTTGGAAAAACAGCAGGTTCCCCGACTTTAAACAGGAAGTATATCACAAATGGTATTAATCGTTTTGATTGTAAAACTCATGAGTATGGAAAGCGGGCGACATCAGGCATGATGATAGGGTATATTATCAATATGGAGCAAACAGCAATATTAGAAGCTGTGAATAAATATATGCCTGATGAGCGGCTTGAGTTGAAGTTTGATTTTACCCAAAAAGTTGTTTCATGTGAACAAAATTTAAACCGCAAGCATGTTAAGCCGGCAGGATTCAAAATAATACATCTCTGGACGGATTTAAGGAATTAAAAATATGAATAATACAAACATGCTTCCATTAGAATTTCCATATGAACAGAAAAGTACAGATCAGGGCATTGTCCCAGGCGATCTCTATCGACCGGGCACGCTATTTCTTAGCCAAAGAGGTCGGGCTCGGAAAGACCATTGAGGCTGGTTTGATCATGCGGGAGCTCAAACTCCGCGCCAGGAACGGGTACGACGAAGTGAAACCTTGGTTCGTCAAAATCGGAAGCAAAGCAAAGGTGAAGGTATCTCATGCTTGAAAATACGGTAGATATCATAAAACAAATCTCCCTCGGTGAAGATTCTGTTCTCGAACTAAAAACAGTCGAATTCAGTGGAGATAAGATCACCGGTCCACACCGAAACAGCATGGCAGATGAACTCGC
>JAERRQ010000272.1 GCA_016735355.1 Desulfobacterales bacterium
TTCAGCGGCTTTTTTTGCATCTACTGTCGATTGTGCTTTTTCAATAAAGGTAAGGATATCTCCCATTCCAAGAATTCTTGAAGACATCCTGTCGGGATGAAAAGGCTCAATATCACCTAGCTTTTCCCCGACGCCAATAAATTTGATCGGCTTACCGGTTACCGCCTTTATCGAAAGAGCAGCTCCGCCTCGAGCATCGCCATCCATTTTAGTCAAAATAATGCCGCCGATATCAAGCGCCTTATCAAATGATTCGGCAATATTGACAGCATCCTGACCTGTCATTGCATCTGCCACAAGCAGGATATCCGTAGGACAAACCCCCTTTTTTATTTGAGAAAGTTCACCCATCAGCTTTTCATCAATATGCAGCCGTCCTGCTGTATCAAGAATAAGGGTATCATATCCCTCCTGCAGGGCAGAGGCTCTAGCATCCATGCAAATCTGCACAGGATCCATATCCGCACTTGAAGGAAAAACCGGGACAGAGAGCTGTTTTCCAAGCTTTTTCAACTGATCAATTGCAGCCGGCCTGTAAACATCCGCAGGCACCAGATAAGGTTTTTTTTCTTCTTTCCTTAATAAAACAGAAAGCTTGCCGGCTGTAGTTGTTTTGCCCGATCCTTGAAGCCCGACAAGCATAATTGAAACAGGTTTTTGTCCGGCAAGATTCAAGCCCACGCTGGTGGCCCCCATAAGTTCCGTAAGCTCATCACTAACTATTTTTATAATCTGTTGGCCCGGTGTAAGACTTGATAATACCTCCTGGCCAAGGGCACGCTTTTTTATAGCCGAAATGAATTTTTTTGCAACCCTGTAATGAACATCAGCTTCCAGTAATGCCATCCTTACTTCTTTAAGGCCTACTTCAATATTTTTCTCAGTTAATTTGCCATGCCCTTTCAGCTTTTTAAATACTGAGTTTAGCCTGTCACTTAAATTATCAAACATAAGCGGATCCGAATCAAAGATGGATTAATGCACCTAAAATAAATAAAATTAATATTAAAAACAAAAAGTGTCAAGCTAAATCATAGCTGTTTTCAATAAGGAACGTGGAAGAAATAACTTCCACAGGTAGGCGCACAGATTTAGGTTAGGCTTGTTCGATCTGCCCGATTTTAAACAGGCACAAAAGCTGAAGGAATAGCAGGCTATTTCAATATTTTTGTGATTTCAGATCGGGCAAAGATGGCCTGAAGCTGTGTTGCATAGTTGGGGAAGTTATTTCGTCCCCGTTCCTAAGGGTTCGCTTAAAGAATTCTTCAAAAATTGACTTTTCATCATAAAGTCTTCAAAAAGTCAATCTAATTAAAAAATCTCTAAAACTCCGATATAAGGATCGAAAAAAATCGTATTTTTTAAAAAAATTCAACATATTGATTTTGCATTGTATTTTTCAATTTGCCATGCAATGCGGTTTTCAGTCGCCCAGAAAGGCGTGAGTGCACAATCGCACGCAAACTAAGGAGGGTATAATACTCCCTAAAAACTGGACAGTTGTTTAGAGCCCATGAATTTTTAAACAGGCTCTTATAGGCAGAAGGAATGCCCTTAAGTAATCAAATAACTAATATCCAGCTCCCACTTCTGCCATGAAGCCTCCGAAAGAAGAGAAGCTTTTTTCTGTCTTTATCGTCATTGAATATTCTGCTGCTCTACTTCTCTGATCAGGACAGGATGCAAGAGGCCGGGCAACATCGAGTCAACCGCCCCGGGCGTGGCCGCAACATAGTCCCATAAATATCCTCCGTTATCTGCCCGATCTCTACGCCAGAAAAAAATTTCAATCCTCGCAATACGTGAGTGCCTTCCTGCGGTTAAAAACTGGCTCAAATTATTTGATTATTTAAGGATGATCTCCCTATTTTCCAAAATTCACTGCAAACTCCTCCAGATCAGCTTCAGTCCGCACGCCGCTTGAGAGCCCATCTGCAAATCTGGACCAGGTCCGATTATCTATCAAATATCCAGCTTTAAAGAGAGAAACTTGACTGTCTCCCGTATCTTGTATACTTTATTCACATTTGTAGTGTTTTATGCGCAGGATGAAAAGATTCCGAAAAAGTTTGCAGGCGTTAAAATTTTTAAAGAGTTTTCAGGAGGTAGAAGTATGAAAAAAGTATTCGTTTTAGGACTTGTTATAGTATTTGCCTTGTGTACATCTGGTTTTGCTATTGCTGACAATGCAAACATACTTAAAGCAAATGAGAAAAAAGCCTGGGAAGATGCGTGTACGATTTTCCCAGCGGAACATCGGCTAAATGTTCAACAATTCAAAGAAGTTTACGATAGGGTCATGGCGGGGCAGGAAGATGCCTATCTGGTTGATCTTAGAACCCACCCTGAATTTTATGCCGCTCACATCCCCGGCACGGAACATATCCATGCAGGTCATATGTACACTTTTCCCAAAAAAATCAAAAATAAAGACGCCAAAATTGTCCTGTGGTGCAGAACACACAAACGCGGGGCTT
>JAERRQ010000399.1 GCA_016735355.1 Desulfobacterales bacterium
ATCCGTTGGGTAAAATGGTACGATCAAGGTCACTGAACAGCAGTATTTTAGAAGTCATTTGTATCACATTACTTCTTTTTTCGCCGATTATGGCGTGCCCTTTTCAACAGCTTCCTATGTTTATGCTTTCTTAGCTTTCTTATTAAATTCATAAGCTCACCACCAAGAGGGTTAGGCAGTTAAAGATACAAATTCAAAATGAGCTTCGTGATTAATGATCACAACACTGTAACCATGGGAACTAAGTCGATTGGCAAGAAGAGCTCTATATCGACCGCAACCTGCAATGCCAATATTCATGCGTAGCACTTTTCTTGCTTATCCGTTTTGACTGACTGTCTTCTGTGAATGTCAAGATAAATCCGGACCTTTGACAAACTTATAATATTTGAGAAGATCAACGATGGTGATGTCTGCTACGACCCTTTTTTCATCATCCAGGATGGGAATCTCCTTGACGTTGTGGTCGATCATGCGCTGGAGTACGTCTTCAACGTCATCAGAATGTACGGCAAATATTGGTTCCCTCTGCATGAAGTCGCCGGCTGTTTCTGAAATAACCATGCTTATAATACTTCGAGAATCAATTGATGATGGATCGTGGTAATGAAAAAAAACATGTTTGATCATATTTCCCAGAGAGAGGACGCTTATGAATCTCCCTTCATCATTCACAACGTACAGGATTCGCGAGTGATCCGATGCAGCAAAAGCATCTATGATTTCACTGACAGTAGCCCGTTTGGGGACCACAGGGACTTTACGCTGTTTCAGTTGCTCCAACAAATCGGCAATTTTACCAAAACTTTTTTTGTCCTTTGCCCCTGCCATGTTTCCTCCTATTGTTGCTTTAAAGCTATGTTATCCACCCATCACCATGATGCCTCATCCGGTATTTCGCCTGCTTTTTTTAAAGCTAACTTCGTAAGAATAGGGCCAATGATCTCAAAGAAAATACAAAAAGGTGTTGTACAAGATTATATAAATATTATGTAAAAACAATTGCTTAAATAAGAATAAGCCTCAGTCACCCCAAATCTTTTAAAAAATATTTTATTGACACGCTGCTACGCATGGTTGCATGATAATTATGCTTTGATTCTGATGAAACTTCAGTATGAAAAGATAAGGAAGGTTAAACAACATGCAATTTATTTTAATTTTGGGAATAATTATTATCACTGGTTTTGTTTTTGGAAAAATAGTTACAAAAATCAAACTTCCAAAAGTCACAGGATATATTTTGGCAGGAATATTGTTAAATCCCGATTTATTTAATTTTATACCAGAAAATTTCATAGATCATACCAGCCTTATTACAAATATTTCTCTTTCAATTATAACATTTTCGGTGGGTGGTACTCTATTATATTCCCGAATAAAAAAATTAGGTAAGGGAATAATTTTTATTACCCTATTTGAGGCTGAATTCGCACTTCTATCAGTTTTTACATGTTTTTTTGTAATAACACCTTTTTTCATTCATTTTCCCGATGCCACTTGGTCTACCATATTTATTCCCATAAGCTTAATAATTGGTTCCCTTGCCTTGCCTACTGATCCGTCTGCCACATTGGCGGTTATGCACGAATATAAGGCTAAGGGAGATGTCTCTTCCACTATTATGGGTGTTGCGGCGTTTGACGATGCATTGGGGATTATAAATTATAGTCTTGCTATTACGATAGCTGGGGCATTTGCCTTTCACGAAGGTTTTAGTTTGTATTCCTCTATATTGACCCCATTAACCATGATTGGTGGAGCCATCATGTTGGGAATCATTTTTGGATTTATTTTTAATAAGATTACATTAATTATAACAAAGGATACAGACGGTACCTTTATCGTGTGTATATTCGGTTTATTATTACTCTGTTTCGGCATAGCAACACTGATAGGTGTTGATGAACTTTTAGCAACAATGACGATGGGTGTTATTGTAGTTAATTACAATTTAAAAAGAAACAAAATATTTAAACTTTTAGAGCAGTATATCGAAGAGTTAATCTTTGTTCTCTTTTTTACATTAAGCGGAATGCACCTTAATTTTTCTATTTTGTCAACTTCTTATATTCTTGTGTTGTTTTTTGTCGTTTCTAGGGCCATTGGGAAAATTTCAGGAACTATAGTGGGTGCCTCTATTTCAAAATCATCAACAACAATTAAAAAATATACTGCAAGCGGTTTAATTCCTCAAGGCGGTATTGTAATTGGGTTGGCTCTAATGCTAAAACAGAACCATGCGTTTGATACTATTTCTGATGTTATCATTACCATTATCATTGGTGCGACTATTATACACGAATTAATTGGACCTATTTTAGCGAAGACGGCACTTGAAAAAGCAGGAGAAATAAATAATAAATGACTCACCCCTTTTGTAGTTATATAGCAGTGAGCTTTATCTTGGGAATCAGTTCCAGAAAAACATCTTTTTGGCACAGCGCTGTTCCGGGCTTCAAGGTAGTAGCGGTGCCTGCGGCCACAGCAAAAGTCAGGGCCTCTTTCAACTCCTTGCCCTGCGTCAGTCCGTAAATGAATCCGGCCACTGCCGAATCTCCGGCCCCAATCGTATTTTGCACCTTCACCTTTGGAGGAGATGCAACATATCCTTCCTTTTCCGACACCAGGAGAATCCCCTCGGCACCCATGGAAATCAGTACAATCTTAACTCCCTGTTCCCGGATGCTTTTTGCCGCCTTTATAATATCGTCCATCTCTTTCAGTTCTATTCCTTTTAAGCGACTCAATTCATGGATATTGGGCTTAATGACATCCGGATGGCCATCAATACCCACTTTAAGGGCATCACCATCAGTATCCAGCACAACTGTCGCCCCCCTGTTTTTGGCAATTTCAATTATCCTGCGGTAGATTTCCGGACTTATACCTGGAGGCAGACTGCCGCTGATCGTTACCATGTTTGGTTCCTTCAGATTCTCCACCTTATGAATCAATTGCATCAATGCGTGTGGAGTAATTTCCGGGCCCCTGGCGCTAAAGACGGTCTGGGTTCCTGTGCTCATATCATTGACAATGATATTTGTGCGGGTTTCACCTGAAATGTTGATAAAATCGCTTGAAATACCCTTATTGAGCAACCGTCCTTCCAGCTCTTCTCCCGCGAAACCCCCAACAAATCCAAGGGCCTTATTGCCAACCCCCAGAGTTGCCAATACCCTGGATACATCTATCCCTTTCCCGCCGGCATACCTTTGCTCTTTCTCTATCCGGCTGGAGTCATCATACTGTATTTTCTTTACATACAATGTTCGATCCAGAGCCGGATTAAGCGTAATGGTATAAATCATTGTATCTCCTCGTATCATTATTTCTTTAGTCCTCCACTATCTTGAGTACTTCTTGATCTGAAACATCATGCCAGTTTCTGTAAACCTGTGCTACCGCATAAAAATATTCAGGTATCTCCAAGATGACGATTCCTTCAACTATTTTGTGAATTTCACCAACTATGCTTTCACCGGCAACAGGGGCTGCAATTATAATTTTCTTCGCCTTTGCTACCCTGCACAGCTTGATAGCTGCCCGCATCGTCGAACCCATTGCAATACCATCATCTATCAGGATCACGGTTCTTTGTATGAGGTCAGGTAACGGTCTATTCTTTCTCAATACCTTTATTCTTCTTTTGACCTCTTTTTTTTGATATTCAATTATTCCATCAATAATTCTTGGATGAATTCCCAAGGCAGCATTCTGATTGATAAAAATACTTCCATCTTCGGCGATTGCCCCGAATCCCGACTCAGGATCATCCGGGTAAGGTAACTTCCTCGATATCAGAAGAGAAAAATCAGCATCAAGATGGCTTGCAACCTGATAGCCTATTTCAACACCACCTTTTGGAATGGCCAAGACAAGCACATCACTGTTTTTGTATTGTTCCAGGGCCGCGGCGAGTTTTCGGCCGGCATCTTTTCTATCTTCAAACATAATGTATCCCTCATTGAAACTTTCACAGAGCTGCTGATGAAAATTTTCTCCCCCGTTTCGTCATTCTTTCTCCGGTTTCTCCTGTTGAGGTTCAAATTCATTTAAAGGTTCATCCCAATCTGAAGGGCTTGTGTCGGTGATTTCTGTGCCTAAATCATCCACATTGTCGATATCCTGCGGCCCGGACCAGTTTTCCGGTGCTTCACAGGGTTCTATGTCTAGCTGATACCAGATTTCCAGTTCATGCTCATCCACATTACCGTCAAAATACTGCACCTCCACGGTCTGTGATTCTTCATCCATTGCCACGACCTGGAAACGTTGTCCTTTGCCCAGGTGATAATACCAGTTACCAATAATCGGATCGGATTCAGTTGTCATATGCTTTACTCCTTATTTAGTGCCTGAATATAAATATTTTTATCATAAAAAAACAACTACTTATCCGTTTAATGGCCAACGAAATTTTTGCATAAAATTACTTTTTACTTCTAAAAAATTATCGCCGGCGAAAGCTGCAATTCGGGCTTTCCGTTCAGGCTAATTCAGCTAACCATTTAGAGGGTTCAGGCTTCATATGTACGTGGTTCACGTCAAACTTGAACCTGAAAAAAGGGATACTGTATTGTTTGATTCAACAACGATACTCGGAAGGTTATAAATTGCGTTTTTCCAGGTGAGCAATGAGCATCAAGAGCAAGACGTGAGGATTCGTAATAGCCGGCTATTGCGAGCCTGAGGCAGCTATTAAATAATTAATGGCCATTGAAAAATCGCAATTTATGGCCTTTCGAGGTATAATTATGTAACCCGGGGAGGACGGATAAATATTCACTTTACCTTGATTTCAATTTCTTTCTTTTCTGCTTCTTCTACCTTTGGTACGGTTACTTTTAAGACTCCTTTGTCAAAGGTTGCCTCTACATCACCCCCCTTGACGGGTGTCGGCAGTTGAAAGGAACGCTGAAAGGAGCCGGAATATGTCTCAATAAAATGATGGTGCTCGTCTTTTTCTTCCTCTTCCTTTTTTTTCTCACCTTTGATGGTAAGGAGATCCCCGGACAAGCTCACATTTACGTCTTTTGCATCCAGACCGGGAAGTTCAGCTTTCACAATAAAATTGTTCTTGGTCTCCGAAATATCCACAGAAGGGAGCCATTCCTCTGTAAACGCTCCCGTAGCCGGTGTTGCAGGAAAAAAACGATTCAAGAAGCTGTCCAGTTCTTTACGCGTTGAACCAAGTGTTCCAAACGGTCTCCACGGCATTAATTCCATAATACCACCCCCATGTTTTGCACCCTCCCCAAGCAACAAAATTATTATACAAAGAAATTCCCCCTGTCAATTTTTTTATGGCAAAATCCCTCAAGGCAATTCTTCCAGCCGGCCCCCTAAATACTTATGCAGAAATTTTTCCATGGTGCGGTAAAAATCAAAGCGATTTTTTTCATTATGAAAGCCGTGCCCCTCATTATCCTTGACCATGTAGGGAACATCTACATGGCGTTTTTTCAGTGCCTCTACAATTTGATCCGATTCCGCCTTTTTCACCCTTGGATCATTTGTACCCTGGGCAATAAAAAGAGGCGCCTTTATCTGATCCACATGAAATACGGGAGAGACTTCTCTCAGAAGCGCTTTATCTTTTTCAGGATTGCCAATCATTTGATAGAGCATCTGTCTGCCCAATTCCCAATAAGGCGGAATGGTGACCAGGAGTAAAAAAATATTGGAGACGCCAACATAATCCACACCACATGCATAGAGATCCGGGGTAAAGGTAACCCCGGCTAATGTGGTATAACCACCATAAGAAGCCCCGTAAATTCCAATTCGTTTGGCATCGGCAACGCCTTCTAAGTTCACTCGAACTGTCGACGGAAGCGCCACACTCCAAAACTGAATACCAAAATTCCAAGCAATGTGATTCCCAGCAAAGAATCCCACAGGATATTGATTCCCGCCCCCTTGAGCAAAATGCCGTAGCTCATTTCAATATAATAGTAGAGCGGCGACAGGTACATGGCCTGCCGAAGGCCTTCGGGCATTGCCTCCGGAGGTGTCCAGGCGCCGGACAAAAAAATCATCGGCATAATGATAAGGATCGTGAGCATTGCCACTTGCGCCAGATTGCGGCTAACCGTAGCGACAAACAGCCCTATCCCTGATGTTGTAAAAGTGTAAAGGGCGGTTACCATAAAAAACAGGGTAAGACTCCCCTTGATTGGTACATGAAAAACCGGTTCAAGAACCAGGAGGATACTGACTGCCGTACCGAG
>JAERRQ010000254.1 GCA_016735355.1 Desulfobacterales bacterium
GATGGAGGCAGAGCCTCGTGCCATGGCAAAAACAAATCCCTTCCCGCATGGGCTTCGGCCCTTTCTGCCATACGGTCGGGTGTCAGCCAGCGCTGATCACAGGTCATCCTGTCGAGCAGATCCCTTGCCAGTTCATCTCCGGTTTCATAGGTTTGGTTGACCTGAAAGCCTTCCTTTTTCATCCTGTCCAAAAGGAGCTTTACACTTTCAAAACTGTCCAGACCCGCAGCACAGCCGATCCTGTCGTTTCTGGGTGGATAGTGATGAAAAATGATAGCAATCCGTTTATCCTGATTTTTTATTTTACGTAATTTTGCCCAGTTCAGGGAAAGAGAAACCATTTTTTCGACGCGGTCGGGTATCGGAATATTTTTCGACAGAAGAGCGCCGGTAAGCGGATCAATCTCCTCTTCTTCACGCGTAGCCACAGGCACGGTAATAAGAGCCCCGTCAAATTCGGGCTGGGCCACCGAATAGGAAACATCCATGGTGGATATCCCCTGCAGACTCTCTTTCCATTCCGCATAGGGGCTCATGGTGGTTATGGCCTGGATAAAAGGGACATCCAGTCTCGGTAGCAGCTCTTTATACTCGGGAGCAGAGAGGGTCAGGGAAAACATCATGGGGCTTATCAGAACATCTATAAGAGATTTTCCATTTTCCATAAAAAAATTATCAACAGCATAGTCAGCTCCACGATTACCCCGATCGGCATCCTTATACCTGAGATGAAACAGACATATAACGTTGGCTCCGCAACGTTCTATCTCACGGATAATAGCATCTATGTAGCGCAGGTTATCATTAAGCCAGTAGGATTGATAAAACCAGAGGCCCACCGTGATTTTTTCAGAATCGATTTTTTCTTTCAGATACTTTTTCAGATTCGGAATTTCCTGGAAATCAGGATGATAAATCCCTTCCTGGGGAAGCGTTTCCGGAGGATTACAAGGAATTTTATCCTGAAAGAGTAAATTATAAAAATAGCAAAAGAGGTTATAAAAATTCATCCGCCCGCCATGAAGCAGGTAACGGTTCAAGGTATCCCATCTGTCTGTTCCGAAATCATGATCATGCTCACCGGCAGCCAAAAGGCCGTCCTCATCACTCCCTTGTGGGTGAATATGTAAATAAGGTATTTTTTCGCCGTTATTTTTCTTTTCCGAAACAGCTTCCATCAAAATATCAAAAGCAGGGCAGGATGCCTTGCCGCCATGAAGAATGATCAAAACAACATCGGAAGCAAGCGCATCCCGGACAAAGGCTTTTATGCGTGATTCATCAAAAAGTTGTTGCCCTGTCCTGGCAATAACCCTGATTTTGCCTCCCTCTTTTTCATATTGCCGCACACCTGCGCTCAAAGATGGAATCTCCATGGAATGAGCGCTAAAATAACAAAGGGTAAACGGTTTCATTTAAGACTCCTTGATGTTTTTAGGTGTTAGTACCTTACTCCTGCAACCCTGCCATAAAAAACAAGAAACTGATTGTGTAGGGGCTGAATCCATTTCTGACCTTTATGAAATATGCCGGATATGGACAGGGCGGATATAGAATCCGCCCCTACGTTCGTGAATATGGTTTAGCATAATGACAAATTCATGAATAGGTATCAGGCAACATAGCACCTAATACCTAACTGCTAACCGCTAACACCTAAGTTCTCCCACAGGGTCTGATACATAACACATGCAAGACCCCGGGTTTGATTGTCATTATAAAACAACCTGCAGGGGCAATCACCGGGACAAAATCCGGAAACAGAACAATCATTACATTGTTCGCTCCTCAATCTGTACTTTTCCAATAAATATAAATTGTCTTTATTCGGAGCCTCAACGGTTCCACATGCAAAACAAGGATCATCTACTGTTTGCGCGCACGGATAAATCGTGCCGTCCGGATGAACTGCCATTGCTTCTCCTTTAGACGCATGACAGAAATGGAGCTGATTACCTTTTTGAGAAGCCTGCTTTAGTGATTCCAGTTCCCTGAGCTTGATCTGATGGGAACGGTTTGTATTGATCCAGCCCAAGGTT
>JAERRQ010000166.1 GCA_016735355.1 Desulfobacterales bacterium
ATATTTAATAATAGTTTTTGCTCGCGCTCCTTTGTTTTTAACTGCATTCTCAAAATTTATCATTTTTGTGAAGTGGTATGATCAGTCTGGTTTCATACAGTTTTATATGCGTAGTCCCTTCAAATGAAAGGCTGACAGTTCGTTGTGCAAAAGACTGATCAGTCATGTTATTATCGCGCTCTATGGCTTCAGTTCGTCATCGACTTTTATTTCCACTTTTAAAAAATAATCCTATAGTAAATATCTACCGGCAGAGCCGGTAGCTTTGTGAGAGCCACTGGAAGCGGCTTTTGTTCAGTCGAATTTTGGCAAGTTTAACTGCTTTTTAAAAAACCTGTTGTGATAGGAACACTGTATGTATAAAGACATATGAACATAATCAAAACACGCGTACCCTTGTTCCAACATTTTTTTGATGACACAAAATATGCATTATCTCACCAAACCATTGACGTAAACGACCGTACAACTTCTTACGTCAATATTTTGGACACCAAATAATATGATACTTGCATTCATAACGTATATGTATTTGTTTCTGATATGCTTTTATTTTGATACCTCCTTCTTAAGACTACCCTTACTTACCAATGACCCTTAAGAAGAAGGTATATCTCGTCTGACCGGCAGAGCCTATTAGAGTCACACCAGCGGAGCTGGTGGTTTTATGAATTTAATAAGCATCGGCGGACACAGTCAACGTAAACATACACATTGGCGGAAGTGATCACAGATGGCACAACAAGCGTTTAAAGCACAACACGCGTTTGACCTTAAATATGATACGTTGTTCTCCAAAGCTGTGGAGGCGATTAATCTCTGTGGATTCAAAATCAACCGTTTTGATCAAGTTAGTGGGGAAATAGAAGCTAAAGCTTCTTGGAGTTGGTCTTCATTTGGTGAGATTTTCACAGTTAGCGTTACTAGAGGTGGTGTAGTAACTGCCCGTAGCGAATACATAGAAAGAGTTAAGGGCAAAATCGTATTTGGGGCCAAGACTCAGAAAGACGTCAAGCGCTTTTTTGATAATTTGGCGATTCTCGTTTCTACCGATGCGTTACCTATCTCAGAAGTTGCTACGCAGTCAGCAAACCCTAAAACTCAAGCACCTATTACGCATTTTGATTGGACGATTGTATCAATTGATGAAGACAAGAGAATAGAAGAGTACCTATCCACTGAAACTAAACTGATAGATAACTCGCGAAGTTCCGTCAGCGTCAAGAGATCTTTTCAAATCAGCACTGAATGGTCCCAGAGCTACACCATAGACCAGGAGAAAACCATCGATACAGGCGGTCAGTTATCATTAGGCTTTTGGTCAAGCAATATTAAGGCAAGCGCGGAAAAAGCTATAGTAACCAAATACTCAATTTCAGCAGGCACAAGGAGATTATACACTGAAGACGTGTCATTAGACGTTCCTGGCGGTACAAAATTACGAGTGCACATCAAATGGAAACGCATTTGGCAGCAAGGCTTCATTGCTTATCAAAACACTGAAAAGCGAAAGATCGAGGTTCCGTATCAAGTTGTCCTTGGGGTTTCTTTTGACCTGATCCAACAAGACGAATAGTGCACTGTCTATCATTTTCTAATTAGACGGACTATAGATTTGCCGCACAGCGCTCAGAGAGGTCAGAGCGGATGCTTAATGCGTGCGAACAATTGGCTCCACCAGACCGCGAGCCGCCGAGCGGTTTGTGGGATTATATAGCTCTGTGCAGGCGGCTCACGGCTGGTGAGCCTGTCGTTGTAAACCTTCTCGCAGGCTCAATTTGGGGTGTGTTTTCCACCGCTTATTTTGCTAACAGACGTTGCCGGTATTTGCCGGTTATCGCTTTTGCCGGCGTTTCATATCGCTTTTTTGAGCGTCAGCTTCGGTAAACATTTTACAAGTTTCACTGTTTCAGCACTCGGCCATATCTCGCTTTGCTTTTTACTATTTTTTTGGTAAAATCAGCATCGCATCAACAAACATTGTTGCAGAACGCAGCAAACAACGATTTTAGCTTTGGCAGTCGTTGTTTCATTTTAATTGTTTTTCGTCATAGGCTGCATCACGTCTCGCCTTCTGCAACTATTTCTCAAGGCGTTGCTTATCGTTTTAACCGACTATGT
>JAERRQ010000276.1 GCA_016735355.1 Desulfobacterales bacterium
TCAGGGAGGCCCAGGCTGTAGGAACCAGTGATTTTCTTGCGGGAGAACTTAATTCAACCAGAACAAAGCTCGCTAAACAGGAGAACGCCCTTAAAGAATATCGGGAACAATATATGGGAGGATTGCCTGGGCAGCTTGACAGTAATCTTAGAATCCTTGAACGGCTCCAGGAACAACTTGATTCCGCCAATATTAATCTTAGGGATGTAAAAAACAGGATTGCCAATCTTGAAACAATCCAGTCGCAACCAGTAATAATGCAGCCGGCAGACACCAACGCCACACAGGGCATTGGAATGGTAGCTAATCTGGCGCAGATGCAGATGCAGTTGTCTGATCTTAAAACAAGGTATACTGACAAGCATCCTGATGTTCTTCGCCTGCAGAAAATGATTGAAGACATGGAAGCCGGAAACGTATCCAATCAAGACGCCGGCGAAACAGATGGGCCGACATCAGGCAGAAACAGAAATATAAATTATGCAAATTCAAACCGCATCAATGAATTTAACAGCGAAAAGGCAGGGCTGGTATCTGAAATTAAAAAACTTAATAATCAGATAATCGTTTATCAAAAACGGGTTGAAGATACTCCAAAAAGGGAGCAGGAACTTTTATCTTTAAACAGAGATTATGACAATATCAGGGATACCTACAACTCTATTTTGGAAAGAAAACTCGAAGCAGAGCTTTCCGTTAATATGGAAAAAAAACAGAAAGGGGAACAGTTCCGTATTATAGATCCTGCCAGGCTGCCACAGAAACCGGTGTCTCCGGATATGAAAAAACTGTTTCTTTTTACAATAGCAGCAGGGCTTGGCGCTGGAGGCGGCATTGCTTTTTTGTTTGAGTTTTTCAACCAGGGCTTTAAATCGATAGAGGATATTGAATCTTATTTGGGCTTTCCTGTACTTGCCGCTATACCATCGGTTTTTCATAAAAAGGATAAGGTCTTGAGAGGGCTGAATAATGCGGCGTTTGTCTTTTCGTTAATGATTTCCTTCGTATTGTTGGCAGGTTTTACATTACTGACTTTTAAAGGTGTTGATTATGCACTTGAATTGGTTAAAAAGTTTATCTGAAAGTAGCAATGGGTAAAAAAAATGGGTAAAATATTTGATGCGCTGGAAAAAGCCAACAAAGAGGAACCGAGTTCAGCGCCACCTGAAAAATATCCCGAACTGGTCAGGCCTTTATTTGATCAATCCGGATTTGATAAATCCGGTTCTGATAAATCCGGCACCCTGATTAAAGACTCAGGATTTGAAAATAATAACAGGGTTATCGATGAAGACATTATAACATACGCAGATTTCGATTCTATAGAAGCAGAGCAGTTCAAAATGCTCCGGACCAACATCCTTTTTCCTGTTTCCGGGCAACCTCCACGCTCAATACTTGTAACCAGCGCCATGCCGGGTGAAGGGAAAACATTTGTAGCCGCAAACCTTGCGGTCAGCATTGCCAGGAATATTAACGAACATGTCCTTCTGATTGATTGTGATTTACGCAAGCCCAATATACATACAAGATTCGGTTATAATAATGTCCGGGGCCTGAGCGAGTATTTAAGCAGGAATGTTCCCCTTGCTTCGCTCCTTTTGAAAACAAAAATAAAAAAGTTAACCCTGCTTCCGGGCGGGAAAATCCCTGGCAACCCGTCCGAACTTTTATCTTCCGAAGCTATGAAAAAATTGCTGGTGGAGGTCATGGAAAGATATAAAGACCGTATTATTATAATAGATTCTCCGCCTCCGCAGTTGACGGCAGAAACAAATGTGATTGCAAGACAGGTGGACAGCATCCTCCTTGTGGTAAAATACGGAGGCACTAAACGCGAGATGGTGGCAGAGATGATCGAAAGGCTTGGTAAGGAAAAAGTGCTGGGAGTTGTGTTCAACTGGTTGAGCAAAAGAGCTACATCCTATTACGGCTATGGTAAATACGGTAAATAGACTATAATGCTGCGGTTATTAAAGCAATACTATCCGATAAGAAATGCTGTTTTTGTAATCGGAGAAGCCTTTGTAATTTTTTTTTCAGTATTAATTGCATGCTGGTTTATCATGGATTCAAACATATTTGACGGATGGTTATACTCCAAAATATTTTTAATATCATTTATAGTACAGGCATGCCTGTACTATAATAATCTTTATGATTTCAAAGTAATTGCCGGCTTCAAAGAACTCAACATCCAGCTTTTTCAAGCCGTGGGCTTTGCGTCTATAATTCTGGGAGTAATTTATTTTTTTTTCCCACACACTATTATAGGCAAGGGTGTATCCGGAATAAGCGTTGCTTTCATTCTTATTTTTATTACATCATGGCGGTTATGTTACAGTTTTGTTCTTGAGCGCGGTTTATTCAATCAACAGATAATAATTCTTGGTTCCGGAGAACTGGCCAACAATATAAAAACCGAAATAGAAGCTACTAAAGACTGCGGATATACCGTCAAGATGATTTTCAATGAAGATGCTGATACCGACGGACTAAATGCAACAAAAATCATCATATCCCGAAGTGGATATGATGGACTCTGTGAAATAGCCAAAGATTTGAATATTGACAAAATTGTTGTTGCCTTGAAAGAAAAAAGAGGGGCTTTTCCTGTTAAGGAGCTTCTAAACTGCCGTGTGGCAGGGGTTGAGGTGCTTGAAGGAAACAGTTTTTACGAAATGCTCACAGGCAAACTTATTGTAGGGCAGATAAATCCAGGATGGCTGATTTTTTCCAAAGGTTTTAAGAAATCATTCATAATGCGTGCTTTTAAACGTTGCACAGATTTCTTTTTGTCCTTGAGCATGCTTATTATACTTTCGCCATTTATAATTCTGACTTCGATTTTGATCAAAATGGACTCTGAAGGACCAATCCTGTTTTTCCAGGAAAGAGTGGGGCAAAACAAAATACCATATGATGTTTATAAATTCAGGTCAATGTTTACAGGTGCTGAAAAAAACGGCCCGGTCTGGGCCAGAACTGATGATAACAGAGTAACGCGGGTGGGAAAGTATATCCGAAAATGGCGCATAGACGAAATTCCTCAACTCTGGAACGTAATGATTGGAGAAATGAGCTTTGTCGGGCCCAGGCCGGAAAGAGAACATTTTGTAAAAGAACTCGAAGCCATTATTCCTTATTACAGCCAGCGTTTTACTGTAAAACCAGGC
>JAERRQ010000301.1 GCA_016735355.1 Desulfobacterales bacterium
GATAAATAATCATGAAGTCTTTATTTCACCGGTAGTGCGGTTGGAGTTACAATATTTATTTGAAATTCAACGTGTCACAGATGAAGCCAATGAAATCGTATTGGATCTATCAGATCGGATCGGACTTAAAATGTGCGACAAAAGCTTTAATGCTATTGTAAGCAGCGCTTTGGATTTTTCCTGGACAAGTGATCCATTTGACCGCATTATCATTGCTAATGCAGCTATAAATCATAATATTCTGATAACAAAAGATCAAAATATTTTAACAAATTATAAAAACGCAATATGGTAAGCATTCTGACTTCTATTTTAAATAAACTGTTGGTAATATTTTTAATTCTTATTCTTGCCGGTGGATGCACGCAAAACAAGTCCCGGGTTGAGGCTATTGATAGTGATTTGCAAAAACAACAGACTGAACGCAAGTTAAAAATTGCCTTTATCCATTTGAATGTCCGGCATAAAAATTTGGCAGTAAACCGCCAACATATTATTGAGTTGAATCGGAAGGCTGCCCACCGGGGCGCTGATTTTATTCTAAATCCTGAACTGGCGGTTTCCGGATATTCTTTTTCATCCAGGGACGATATTGCCGAATATGCAATATCAAAAGACGATTGCTTGCTGACCTCTTTATCTGAAATAGCAAAGGAGCATGGCGCCTATATTATAATCGGCCTGGCAGAACGTGATAACCCAACGCAGATCTATTACAACAGCGCCCTTGTTATTGATCCGACCGGCCGCAGGATATGCACCTACAGAAAAATAAATGCTGAATCACGCTGGGCGTGTCCTGGGCACGCAGATCAGGAGGGGTTTTTTGATACACCCTGGGGTCGGGTGGGGCTGCTGATCTGTTCTGATACTTATTATGGTCTACTGCCTCGTTCCATGGCTTTGAAAGGTGTTGATCTGCTTCTGGTACCTGCTAACTGGCCGCCGGGTGATCTTGATCCCGGAGATTTATGGCGGGCCAGAGCTATGGAAAACGGATTTTTCCTGGCTGCATGCAACCGAACCGGACAAGATCTTATAATGGATTGCCGTAAATCGGCCTCATATTTTTTTGATCCGGCAGGTGATCTTTTTTTTGAAGGCAGGGATAAAGATTCCAGTTTATTTATGGCTGAAATTCCTCTGGATAAAGACGGAAAGATTGCAGGAATTAAACGCCAAACTATTATGGCAAAGCGCAAGCCATTATTTTATCGATCAATCTATCTTGATCGCAGGCTTATCAGTGATCTGACGGATTATTATGAATTACCACAACCCGGAATTTTGAATCTTGAACTTGTTGTGCCTGAAGATGGAAAAATCGACTCGGAATTGATTGAAAGCAATATGGTAAAATATAGAAATAAAGGCCCGATCCTTTATCTGCTGCCGGAAATGCGTGCTGGTGATTTTAATTTGAGCAAAGTGAAAAGACTGGCTGAAAAATATCAAACCGGCTTTGCAGTTGCGGTAAAACGTGATAAAAGCATGGTGGATTATCTGCTGATTACCAATGCTGAAACCTTGAAATATACTATTGGAGATTCCGGGCAGGATACTGAACTTCCCTTCCCGATTATTAAATTCGGCACTGCTAAAATTGCAATAGTACCTTTTGATTATTTTAAACATCCCGAGCTTGCCCTTGGGCTGGCCAAGATCGGGTGCGATCTGGTTCTGCTTCCAATGCAGCAGCTCAATGGCAAAAATAGACTTTCAGCAAGAATTAAAACCACCGAAAATATTGCCGTGGCTGTTTGCGCCAATAACGGGGCAGCGCTTTATATGCCGCCCGAGGGGCATCTGATATGGGAAAAAAAATCATTCAAAGGTACTGGAATATTTTCATGCGAGGTTGATACGGTCAAAACCAGGGAAAAAAATTTTCAGGATCGGGTTGATTTTGAGCTGATTTTGGGAACACAGATACACACAGATAGATTTATTTTATATAGACGTTCACATAAATAATTTCATCCCCGTTCCTTGGGGAAGGTTATTTGTAATTTTTTGTAGCAGATTCAAACTTCTTTATCTTTGAAATGCTTTTTATCAACAAGAATGTAAATTATGCCTGCTATTCCTATTATA
>JAERRQ010000350.1 GCA_016735355.1 Desulfobacterales bacterium
GCTCTCTCGTAATTAAGAACCGCCTTACCCTTTTCCCCTAAACGAAAATAACAATTACCTATATTATAAAACAACTCTCCGCAGGATTCAGAATAAAAAAGTAATCCTGATTTATAATTTTTTGATATTGATTCGTATGTCTTAACGGCAGCTTCAAACTCACCGTTAAAGTACAATCTGTTTGCTTTAAAAAAAATATTGTCATAGTCGGCATCAACAGCGCAGGCCGAATTCACTGGAAAAAGGAATAAAAACAATATCATAAAAAAGAGTCTCATTGCGCCTCCCTGTCTACGGATTTAATAATCCGGATCAATTCATCCCGAATCGAATCCGTATTATCTGTCTTTTCACCCGTAAAGATTACGGATTCGATAGACACAATACTCTTCTTGAACATGGAAGCAGTATTGTAGGATACCCCTCTATCAATCAAAAGGTCATAGGCTTCATCGGAGGTCAGCAACCCGCCTTTTAACAGGAATCCGGTATTCATATAATCAATGGCGGCTGCATGAATCTTTTCCATAGGTATATCCCGACCCCGAACTTTTTTCATAAACTCTTTTCTTGCATTTCTTGCCCTGATAATTAATCTGTTTTTGTTATTATTTTTCAAAAATTTTCTGCCCGCAAACAGCAGCAGGCAGATAAAAGGAGGCGCCAGTATGAGAAATATAAATATCTGATTAAAAATTTTCTGCTGTTGCAATCCTTTAATCGGATCGACCGACGTATGCACAGGGAAGATATCTTTCCCTATACGCGCTATCTCCTGTTTATCCTTCTTTTTTATTTCCCCGCCGCCGGCAGCATCATCCGCAGTTGAAGGATTGATCACCCGCCCTCCTTCACCGGAAACCTCAACAGCCGTTAACATAAAAGGCTCTGTCACAAGTTCCCGGTAACGCTCTTGCTCAGGATCAAAAACCGAAAGTACCATAACAGGTATTCTATATTCGCCGCCCTTTTCCGGAACTATGGCCCATTTCATAATCTTTTCACCCAAAATCGCAGACTCACCTTTGTTAATATTCAACCGGGGTTTGTCCTGATATAATTTAAGCCCCTCTATATCGGAAAGCTTCAAATCAGGTATCTGCCTTGCATTACCAGTGCCTTTAACGGTTATGGTTAGTGTGGCGGAGTCATTGGCCTTGACCTCCGGGGGATCCAGCTTTGCTTTTATTTCAAAACTACCGACCAGACCGCTGAAATTATCCGGCCTGCTCAGATCAGGAAGCTTTTTAACATCGAGTTGAAGTTCATTGGATGAAAGATAGACCGGCTTTCCTCTCGACATACTGAAAAAAGGATCCTGAAAAAAATTCCCGCGCCGGTTTCTTTCATAGCAGGTCATCCTCATGGCAGCCGCCGGGATTCTGTATTCTCCTTCCTTCTTGGGTACTAATATATATTTCAGCTCGATGACTTCATATTGTCCGGAATTTATTATTGTGCGGTATTTTTTAGGTTCTGCAAGGGATTCAAAAACAAGGCCTTCAACCTCGGGCATTTCAAGGGATATATCGGAAACCTGCTCCCTTCTGAACAGCTTTAAGGTATAGAGGGCATTCTGGTTAACATAGAGTTTGCTTTTTGAAATCCGGGCTTCCAAAAACAGGGAACGATTTTCATTTTTTAATCTATTATAGCTTGATTTATTATCGCGTGTTTTGGAAACCGTCAGCTTGACACTGTTGCCGGCATAGGTCTTCTTCTTTATCTTGACCCTGGCAGGGCCGATAACAAAAGTGCCCAGCTTTAACGGGGTAAGATAAAATGTATATTCAACGCCGGAGCTCATGCTGGTATTTATTATTTCCATCCTGGTCAAAGTGCCGCCCTTTACCACATCAAAGGAAGAGAGCCCATCAATATCCGGAAAACCGCTTTTTCGAGTTCCCGTAACCTTTACTTTCATCTCAACCGTGTCAGTCAATAAAGCAGATGTCCGGTCGAGGGTGAGCTCGACATAGATATCTGCATAAACATTTAAAGAAAATGCTAAAAACAGA
>JAERRQ010000311.1 GCA_016735355.1 Desulfobacterales bacterium
GAAGCCTAATAAGAATTTTGGCTATAAATTTCAAAATTCTTTGGTTTTTCAAACCGTAAACTGATAACTGTAAACCGTGAACGGTTACCTGTGTTTTTATACCATAACGATCGCCATTCCAAAAAGTCAATAGCAAATTCCCAGAGTCGCAGGGTAACCGCATTTGGGATTTGTAGGATTGTTCCCTACGTTGTGATATATATGAGATGTTTGTGGGTACATAAAAACAAATGCAGCCAGGAATCCTTGGCACATATTTTATATGCCCGCAGCCACAGGTGATTTACAAATTTTGTTAATTTTGTAACAATAAATGTCATGCCAGCGATATGAAAAAACGGGAAAAGTGGGGACGAAATAGCTTCCACCTCATATTAATACTAACTACCCATGTTTGGTATACACATATCCGGCATAATCATGTCAAGGCTTGTAACGGTCTGATATAATTCATTGATAGCGAGTGAAAGTTATTATTGTCCGGATAAAAATTTTTAAATTCGTTGACTTGTCTGCCTTATTTAGTATATTAAAAAAAAATAATGACTGGCTGAAGCTTGTTTTAGTTTTCAATATTTTTTACAATAAATAAAACCAGACCACGAAGGAATGGGTATCACGAAGATGCCACAGGCTCGTGGTTTTTTTTTGCTCTATAGGGAGGTTGTTATGATAAAAAAACAGGTGGCTTTGATTACTATTTTTTGCGCATTATCTTTCTTTTTTGCAGGAACCGGCCTTGCTCATTTTGGAATGATGATTCCTTCCGACTCAATGGTAATGCAGGATGATGATAAAAATATAAAAATTGGACTTTCTTTTTCGCATCCTTTTGAGTTATCCGGTATGGAACTGGTCAAGCCGGATATCTGCAAGGTAATGGCTAATGGAAAAAAGATTGATCTAATAAGCGAACTCAAAAAAACCGAAGTGATGGGCCATACCGCCTGGATGATTGATTATAGTATAAAAAGGCCGGGGGTCTACATGTTTTACATGACGCCCAAGCCTTACTGGGAACCGGCTGAGGATTGCTATATCATCCATTACACCAAGACTGTAGTAACCGCATTCGGTGATGATGAAGGCTGGGACGAAGAGATTGGTCTTAAAACGGAGATTGTACCCCTTTCAAAACCTTTCGGACTTTATACCGGCAATATCTTTCAGGGCATAGTAAAATTAGACGGAAAACCTGTGCCGTATGCAGAGGTAGAAGTAGAATATTATAATAAAGACGGCAAAATAACAGCCCCAACGGATTATATGGTAACCCAGACTATCAAGGCCGATAAAAACGGAGTCTTCACATATGCTGCTCCAAAAGAGGGATGGTGGGGTTTTGCCGCGTTAAACACCTCGGATAAAAAAATGTTGTTCAAGGGTGTTGAAAAGGATATTGAGATAGGCGCTGTTATCTGGGTCAAATTTCACGATATGAAATAATAATAATAGTAAAATAACTCAATGCATATTTCAGAAGGCATATTATCCCCCGGCATACTGGCGGCAGGAGCTGTACTTACTGCCGCCGGTGTGATTATCGGGTTAAAAAAAATTGATACCGAAGAAATTCCTTCAGTTGGAATCATGTCTGCCGCTTTTTTTGTAGCATCCCTGGTACATGTCCCCATAGGCCCTGCTTCTGCGCACTTAATCCTGAACGGACTGCTGGGTCTGATTCTCGGATGGCAGGCCTTCCCGGCCATTATGACAGGTTTACTGCTCCAGGCCCTCCTTTTTCAATTTGGAGGAATCACATCTCTCGGAGTGAATACTTTTAATATGGCTTTTCCGGCGATAGTCTGTTTTTATATGTTCGGATGGTGTATCAGAAGTAACAGAAACAGGGCTTTATTTATTATGGCTTCATTCGGGTCAGGTTTTTTCGCCGTTTTCTTTTCCGCTATACTCGTAGCCCTATCTCTTTATCTTACAGGCGAAGCATTTTTACCGACATCGAAACTGATACTTGCCGCTCATCTGCCGGTAATGTTTATCGAAGGCGGATTAACATCCATATGTGCTCTATTCCTGAAAAGCGTAAAACCCGATCTTCTGGAGTGTAATGCTGATGCATTTTAATCTTCATATTTTCAACAAAAGATTTATCCTTAACTTTATTGCCATCGGGCTGTTGATGCTGCCCTGTTTCAGCGCCACCGTATTTGCGCACAAGGTTATGGTATTTGCGTGGGTCGATGAAGGCACAATCCATACCCGGAGCAAGTTCAGCGGCGGCAAAAAAGCGGTCAACGCAGATATTCTGGTCTATAACACGGACAACGAATTGCTCCTGCAGGGTAAGACAGATCAAAAAGGAGAATTCTCCTTTCAGATACCTGCCCGGACAGACTTGCGGATTGTCTTGAATGCCTCCATGGGACATAAGGCGGAATGGAAAATATCATCTGATGAAATAACAGGCGCTCCGACTCCGGCCCAAAAAAAATCTGATCATTCAGGTGATGAACCTGCTGCCGATAATTTTGTTTATAACGAATCTGATTTGCGACACAGCTCTACCTCTTTTACAAAGGAAGAAATCAGAGATATTATAGAAAAAACATTAGACCGGAAGCTTGATCCTGTGATCAAAATGCTGGGAGACTTATATACAAAGGAACCGGAAATAAAAGATATAATCGGTGGCTTGGGCTATATCTTTGGTCTTGCAGGAGTTGCACTCTATTTCAGCAATAGAAAAAAAATAAAAAATGATTGAAGAATTACTGATACCGGACTCCTTTTTACAATGCGTTGATCCGCGTGTTAAGCTTATTGGCCTCTTGGTTTTTTCGATTGTTGTGGCTGTCTCATACAGGTTTGCAACTCTGGTTACAGCACTGTTTGGCAGCCTTATAATTCTACTGCCGGCCAGGGTTCCCCTGAAGGAGATCTGCAAAAGACTGATTCCGGTAAATATACTAATTATATTATTATGGCTGACGCTGCCTTTTACCGTTAAGGGTGATCCCCTTTTTTTCCTGGGGCCCCTTGCCGCAACCAGGGCCGGTGGGCTGTATGCCGCACAGATCAGCATTAAATCGAATGCCATGATGCTCATGTTTATAGCCGTTATAGCCTCAACCCGGATATTTACTATCGGACATGCCATGCATAAACTGGGCGTTCCCACAAAGCTGGTGCAGCTCTTTTTCTTTACTTTCCGCTATATTCACGTAATTTACCGAGAATATTTACGGCTTGTAAATGCCATGAAAATTCGTGGGTTTGCACCCCGCACAAATCTACATACTTATAAAACATTTGCCTATCTTGTGGGTATGCTGCTGGTAAAAAGCTCGGATCGCGCCAAAAGAGTTCACAATGCCATGCTTTGCCGCGGTTTTAACGGACGCTTTTACAGTTTGAGCACTTTTTCCATGACAAAAAAAGATTTATTCGTTTTTTTATTAATAATCTCTTTTATTATTATCTTGGGTGTAATGGAGTGGACCGGAATAATCTTGTAATAAATCTTACCGATATCTGCTACTCATATCCGGGCGGAAAAAAGGTTCTCGATAATCTTAATCTTGAATTATGCCAAGGCCGGAAACTGGGACTAATCGGGCCGAACGGAGGAGGCAAAACAACCCTCTTGCATATTATCATGGGTCTGCTGAAGCCTTCCTCCGGCAGTATTGAAATTTTCGGCCAACCGGTTGTTAATGAAAAAGATTTCAAAAAAATACGTCAAAAAATAGGATTTCTTTTCCAGGATTCCGACGACCAGTTGTTCTCACCCACAGTCTTGGAAGATGTTGTCTTTGGTCCCCTAAACCTGGGCAAAACAAAAGAAGAAGCCATGGAAACAGCCAAAAAAACCTTAAATTTTCTTGGTTTATCCGGTTTTGAAGACCGGGTAACCTATAAACTCTCCGGTGGCGAAAAAAGGCTTGTATCCCTGGCCACCGTCCTTGCTATGGAGCCGGAAATCCTGCTTCTGGATGAGCCGACAACAGGTCTTGACGATAAAACAAGGGCGCGCATTATGGATTTGCTGGCGAAACTTCCCCTATCCCTGATAATGATATCACATGAAATCAACTTTCTTGAAAAAATAACCGATTCCATTATTAATCTTGAAAATGGCCGCATCCTTACTGACACGAAATTCCATGTTCATCAGCACACCCATCCCCATTTCTCACATATACATCGGCATATCAAAAAACCGCTTTAGTACCTTACTTCTGAATTTCTGTCATAAAAAACAAGAAAATCGTTGTATGGTATCAGTTGTCAGTTATCAGTTATCAGCAAAAGCATATTTATATTTGTGTTCTTAATTCTTCACAAGAACCTTTTGAATATTGTAGAAACCTGGCAAAATTTTTAATATCTTGAAAATGTTTATACAAATCTGCACATAATCGTGA
>JAERRQ010000360.1 GCA_016735355.1 Desulfobacterales bacterium
TCCGGTCAAATATCTCGAACTTTAAAACGGCTTCATGTTCATGGATTAATTAAAAAAATTGGCCACACATATAAATATTATCTTACTAAATTTGGACAGCAGGTTATCTTGATGGGACTTAAACTTAAAGAATTAGTTGTCATCCCAGGCCTTGCTGCACAAGCATTGTAGGAATTTTTTGCCATGAAAAACACGAAAATAAATATTAAGATACTAAATTTAAAAACGAAGATGAAGGAAGGGAATTTTGGACTACTCATGACTCAACTGAATTCATTAATTGGAATCAGGCAGAAAGAATCACATTTTCAAATCTCAAACCTTCTGTAAAAAAAATATCCCTTCGTCTTCCTGAATCAATGCTGGAAGAGCTTAAACTTTTGGCGAATAAAAGAGATGTCCCATATCAGTCCCTTTTAAAAATCTTTTTAGCGGAACGTATAGAAAAAGAACTCGGTGCAGATTAAACTAAACAGCCAGTTCTTCATTGATTTGAAATCCATCTGACAAATCGGGATAGTGATTATGGGGCCAAGTCTGCTCTTGATTCTTGACAAAAATTCACGATCCTAAAGGCTATTAGCAATGATTGATAAAATAAAGAGCACGATCGAGTCACACATGGCGTCTTTGGACGAGAGCTGGCTGAAGGGCAGTGCCGAGGCGATCCTCGATCCTGAGCTGCCCATCGTCGACCCCCATCACCATTTCTGGGACTACCCCACCCACCGCTATCTGCTCGAGCAGCTTCTGGCCGATATCGGTAGTGGTCACAAGATCGAGGCGACGGTGTTTATCGAGTGTGCATCCTTTTACCGACGCGACGCAAGCCGCGAGATGCGGGTGGTCGGCGAGGTGGAGTTCGTCAACGGACAAGCCGCAATGGCAGCCAACGGGAGATATGGAGATACGCTGGCTGCTGCCGGCATCGTTGGCTTTGCGGATCTGACCCTTGGGGCCAAGGTGGAGGAGGTGCTGAGCGCGCAGGTCGCGGTGGGCGGCGGCCGATTCAAGGGCATCCGTCACGCCGCCGGGTGGGAGGACAAGACGGCCGAGATTCACAACAGCCACACCAATCCGCCACAGCATCTGTATAGAGACCACACAATGTTTCGCGAGGGCTTTGCAAAACTCGGGGAACTGGGGCTGAGCTTCGACGCCTGGCTATATCACCCGCAGATAGAGGATCTCATCGATCTCGCGCGCTCCTTTCCCGACCAGCCCATCGTCCTTAACCATGTCGGAGGGCCACTTGGCCTGAGCTGGTGGGCGTCGCGGCGTAACGAGGTCTTCACCGCATGGAAGGCGTCGATCGAAGAGCTCGCAAAATCCAAAAATGTATACATGAAGCTTGGCGGCCTGGGGATGAAGCTCAATGGCTTCGATTTCCACAAGCGCGACACGGCGCCATCGTCTACTGAGCTTGCCGACGCGTGGCGACCCTTCGTGGAGACCAGCATAGAAGCCTTCGGGGCGAGCCGCTGCATGTTCGAGAGCAACTTTCCGGTAGATAAAATAAGCGGTAGCTACGCGAACTACTGGAACGCATTCAAGCGCCTTGCGAGTGGCGCCTCAGAGGACGAGAAAGCAGACCTGTTCAATCGGACGGCGCGGCGATTCTACAGGCTGTGAGTTTTTTAAAAAAATCCATAGACCTGCAACTGGGGGATTGGGGTTTGTTCCATTCCATTTGGAAGACGCTATGGATCGCGCCATGATCCTCCCGTCCTGACGAACAATCTTTTTTTTAAAATCTTTTAAAATATATTTTTCCAAGTATCTTTTCATAACGACTATTCCGGCATTAAATCCGAAATAGTCAGGACTTTTCCGGCATATCTACCGAAAAAGTCAAAAAGAATCCGCCTCATTTCCAGAGTTTCACATCTATTGTAGTAAAAAACTGCGTTTTTTCATTAAAGTCCTGTGCATCCTCTTTGCCCATCCTCCGAAAAAATTATCCAGGTCGTTGTAAATCTTTGTCCGTTTTTTCTTTTCAGGGCCGATCGATTTTCTTATCAGGTTTAAGATAGTTGCGTTAACACTTGTTGCAGAACAGTAATCTATTGCAATAACCATGCAATTCTATTGACAATATTAATTATAGTATATATCTTTAAATGTCTAAGGCCAGAGACCTTGGATAATATTTTTGATAACATTGAAAGGAAATATAAATGAAAATAGCGATAAGCGGGAAAGGCGGGGTCGGCAAGACAACCTTTGCAGCGCTTCTGATTAGAGCATTAAACCTGGAGGGCAAAAATATACTGGCGGTTGATGCGGATCCTGACGCCAACCTGGCTGCGGCTATCGGCATCACCGATGCTGATAAAATTACGCCCATATCAGATATGAAAGAACTGATATATGAAAGAACTGAAGCACAACCCGGTACAGTGGGAGGTTTTTTTAAGCTGAACCCCAAAGTAAATGATCTTCCGGACAAACTTTCAGCAAAATTTGAGAACATCAGCCTCATGCGGCTGGGAAGTGTGAAAAAAGGAGGCTCCGGATGTTTGTGTCCTGCCAGCACCCTGTTGCGCGCCCTTATTACGCATATCGTGCTGATACGTGATGATGTGGTGGTTATGGATATGGAGGCCGGTATAGAACATCTTGGCAGAGCAACGGCTTCGGCGGTCGATAAACTGATTGTAGTCGTGGAGCCTGGTCGCAGAAGTATTGAAACCGCCGCTCATATCAGGGAGCTGGCAGCTGAAATAGGTTTAAAAAATATAGCCCTGGTCGGTAACAAGATCCGGGGGAAAAAGGATGAAGATTTTCTAAAAAAAAATCTTTCCGGTTTTCCATTTCTCGGCTTGATTCCGCATGATGACGCTTTAATTGAAGCGGATCTTGACGGTATTTCTCCTTTTGACGTCGATTCTTCTGCAAAAAACATTGTCTGTAATATGATATCGGAACTTTAATGTATAAAAAAAAAACCATGCCGCGCAACAAACGATTTCAAGGAAAACTCCGTTTGCCAATTAAACCATCGGCAGATTCGGCTTTAAAAAAAATTTTTGGAGAGATCGGTGTACCTGAAAAAGTTAAATTCAAACCCGATCCTTTTCAACTCAATGCCGTCCATGCCATACAAATATCAGACTGCCTGGTAACTGTTCCAACAGGAGCAGGAAAAACCTGGATTGCCGAAAAAGCCATAGAACATACCCTGAAAGAGGGGGGACGATCTTGGTATGCTTCTCCCTTAAAGGCTTTGACCAATTCGAAATATAGTGAATTTGCAAAAATTTTCGGTCCGAAAAAGCTGGGCATACTTACCGGTGACAGAAAGGAAAATCCCGATGCTCCGGTTATAACTGGAACCACCGAAATATTGCGTAATCAACTTTACGATGCCATGCACCGCGGAGAAACCTTGAATACCGATCTGGTAATTCTGGATGAGGCCCATTTTCTAGGCGATCAAGAACGTGGGGTAGTTTGGGAAGAGATAATGATATACCTGCCGCCCCGCATACCTCTTCTCATGCTTTCCGCAACTATCGGGAACGCCGAACAGATAGCTGCCTGGCTTGAATCTATACGCCTTAAGAAATGTACGGTTATTGAAGAAACAAAAAGACCGGTGCCCCTTTTCCCTCTTTTTTTCCATCCCTCCGGCAAGCTCCTGCCCCTCACCAGGCATGGCAGCCGAACAGAAAAAAGAAGTAACGCCAAAAACAGGCTGCACCCCAAGGTAATATCCTTTTTAGATGAAAAAAAACCTCCCCGCCTGGCTATACCAGGGAGACTTCCTCCCTTCAGCGACATAATGAAAGTAATGAAGAAATACAATCTCCTGCCGGCCATCTTTTTTCTTAAATCCCGCGCTGACTGCGATAATGCTCTAAAGCTATGTGCTTCCGGGATGCCCCAAGATAGGAAAAGAGCCATAAAGCATAGAATCGGCGAACTTGTACACGAAAATGCTCACATAGCCCTGCATCCCCAGCTTCAACACTTAAAAAGTATGGGAGTAGGTGCCCATCACAGCGGCCAGCTTCCGGCCTGGAAGCTGCTTCTCGAAACCTTAATGACCGAAGGTATGCTCGATGCTGTTTTCGCGACATCTACAGTTGCCGCTGGGGTAAATTTTCCGGCCCGAACCATTGTAATGCTTAATTCAGACAGGTTCAACGGTCGGGAATTCGCTTCTCTCAGCCCGAGTGAATTCCACCAGATGACCGGAAGGGCCGGCAGAAGAGGTATGGACAATATCGGTTTCGCGATGGTCATTCCCGGTAAATTTATGGATCTGCCGCTTACTGCCAGGCTCATCAATTCAGACCCTTCAGAAGTACTCAGCCAGATCAGGATTAATTTTTCCATGGTTTTGAATCTTCTCCTTTCCCATACACCGGATCAAATTGAAGGCCTGCTTCAACAATCTTTTGCCACCCATCTGATCAGGGAAACCAGAAAAAAAACAACCGCTAAAAACACAATAAAATTTAGACATAAAGCACTGGAAGATGATTTTAAGCGGCACCTCAAATTCCTGGAAGAGAACGGATATGTAACCGAAAAAGGTGCCTTGACAGAGGTCGGTTTCTGGGCATCAAAGCTGAGGGTCGATCATCCTCTTTTAATAGCAGAAGGCCTTAGAATAGGAATCTTCCCGGAAGATGATCCGGCGCTGCTGGCTGCTATCATCGCATCATTTGTTAACGAAAAAGATACAGACGAAAATATTGACAAAAATAAATTCCCCCAGAATCTTGTGGAAACTTATGAAATGGTCACAAATGCCCTTCAACCGTTTGCAAAAAAGCATATTGCCGGAGGATTTGATGTTAGACAGCTCTTCTTGAAACCTGCAGCGGCGGTTTATGATTGGGCTTGCGAAAAAACATGGGAAGATGCCCTTGCAGTTGCAGCAACAGATGAGGGAAGTATGGCCATGCTTATATTAAGAACAGCGGACAATCTTAGACATATCCGGGCTCTTGCAGACGTTTTTCCCATAGCAGCCCGTAATGCATCGAAAGCAATCGAACTTATAGTCCGGGATCCGGTTGTAACCGAGTATGATGATCAGGGATAAGGGGCGCACGCAAAAATAAGTTCACAATTTTAGCGTAGCGGCGCAACTTTTCGAGCTGTGCGGTTAGCTTTTATTATAAGTTTTCTGAAATCGTTCATTCCCGCTCTTTTTTAAGCTAACGGCTAACCGCTAATGGCTAACCGCACAGGTTGCAACTTTTATGTAATTTCGATAAATTTTACATCAATATCAGACCCGTTTATATAAAGAAGAGCAACCGAGGCACTGGTTTTGGCGGGGGGATAAGTGGCACTGCCGGGATTCAAGAATAGAACATTGTTTTGCATTTCCGCAAAGGGGAGATGTGTGTGACCATAAATTACGACATTAAAGATACCCTCCGGAGCAAGATCGAGCTTTTCAAGATTATGTAGAATATATATTGATATTTCTCCGACTTCTATAGTTTCCGCCGCCTTCAAATTTTCGGCCCATTCACCAAAATCCATATTCCCTTTAACAGCGGTAACAGGCGATATTTTACGTAATTTTTTCAGCACACCTTCTTTATCTATATCGCCGGAATGAATGATAAGATCGGTTTTTTTAAAAATTTCAGATACCAAAGGGGAAAGTGTGCCGTGAGTATCTGAAATAACACCTATTTCAAAGGTATGATCTTTAGAGTCTGGCAAATCGTCCCCTTTTCTTAGGAAATTCCTAAAAAATTACCCATCCTGCTTGCCCTTTTGCCCGTCTTCTACGTTGGGATAACAGTTGTATAGTTCACTATGCAGCTATTACCACGCTTTGAAGATGAACAAAAATTCTGCACGATATGCGTAGATTATTTCCTTCCAATTCCCTGATTTAGGATGTCCTTTTTTTCTCTTTGGCAGACAAAATTGGTGTATTAAACGTAAGCGCAGATAAATCTCTTGATTTGTTAATATTCAACTGCAAAGCATCTTTATCAATTTCAAAATATCGGGATATGACTTCAACTATATCGTGCTGTAAATTTTTTAAAATTTCATCTGAAATTTCAAGTTTATCATATATGAGAGCAAATTTAAGCCTATTTTTTGCGGTTGCACTACTGTTTTTTTTGTTTCCAAACAGTTTTTTAATTATTCCATCAAGCATTTTAACTCCCAATTTATTTAAAACCCAATTTGTTGCCAATTTTTCTCCAGAGACTACTGCCGTTTTGCGGCACTTGAATAGGAAGATCTACATGACCGTCAAGTCGCATGGCAATGCGCTTGAACGCCTGGCCTGCTTTGGAATCATCAATCATAACAAGGGGCTTGCCTAAATTAGATGCAACAATAACGTTGTCGTCAGCTTCTACCAGCCCGAGAAGATCTATCGATAGTACATCAGTAACATCTTCATGGCTTAACATATCTCCCTTGGCCGTCATCGCAGGATTAATTCTGTTAACAATAAGTTGTGGAGTGATCGAGCGTGCGTAAAGTAGACCGATGATCCTGTCCGCGTCACGAACTGACGAAACTTCAGGGGTACATATAACCAGTGCTTCATCAGCAGCGGCAACAGCATTTTCAAAACCACGTTCAATCCCGGCCGGGCAGTCCATGAAAACTATATCGAATTCTTTCTTGAGTCTTTTTCCAAGGCTGACCATATCTTCAGGTTTAAGAATATCCTTATTATCACTTTGGGAAGCTGGAATAAGAAACAAGTTATTAATCCTTCTATCTTTAATAGCAGCCTGGCTAAGCTTGCATTTACCTTGAACAACATCTACTATGTTAAATACAATCCGGTTTTCCAGACCCATCACTACGTCAAGATTTCTGAGCCCTATATCCATGTCTACCACGGCTACCCGTTTTCCTGCCATGGCCAGAGCTGCTCCGATTGAGGAGGTTGCTGTTGTTTTGCCTACTCCACCTTTACCAGAAGTTATAACAAAAATTTTTCCTTCCACTGTGTCCCTCTTTAAATAAATTTTAATTTATTTTTGAGTAAACCCTACCGTTTGTCAGGCCAGGGCATGTTTCCAAAAGGATTAGCTTTAAGGTAATCCTCGACTACTATCGTATTTTTTTTCACATGGGCAAATTCGGCTATTTTTAATTTGGAAGGCCCT
>JAERRQ010000381.1 GCA_016735355.1 Desulfobacterales bacterium
GCTGGAATATAATGGAGTTTTTCACCCGATTGAAATAAAAGCTAAAACCAACCCTTCCCGCCGTGACACAATGGGGATTTCTGCGTTTCGCAAAAAATATCCACGGCTTAATATCGCTCAGGGTTTAGTAATTGCCCCATGCTCAGGTATTATTCAGTTGTCCGAATATGACTACGCCGTACCCTGGGATTTCTCATAAGTAGGGGGTCTAAATTTTGAACCCCTGTGAATATTTTTCTGAGCGCCAATTTTGTAAAGTTATTTTTGAATGAGTTCTATGGTGGGGCCTTGTGCTGATTTATCTTATCCGTATATTCTTCGGTGAATTTTTCGAGTTTAACTTTTTTTATTTGGGTAACAGGCTCTTTTTCCATAATTGAAGTAAAGACTCCTTTGTTTTTATATTTTACGAATCAATTCGTCAGCTTTCTCTGATAGAAGAGCAGTATTTCCCTTTTCCAGTTTTTCTACGCCGGTTTGAAGTTCTCTGTTTTTAACCTCAAAATTAGGTTATCACAAGTGGGTCAATTTTAGGTTGTAAAAAACATTTTCATTATCCGTCCGGTGGCCATCAGGTTCGGCATACATGAACCTTACCAGCTCGGCTGAACCGTCAAGGTAGAGACAAGGCATGCCTTGCCTCTACCTTTCAGTCACCTTTTTGGCGACAAAAAAGTGAGGAAAATCACTTTTTACGAATGAAAATTGTTGTATTTCTCCCGAAAACAGAATAACCAAGGATTATGAAACGAGATATTTATCCCCAACTCCTTGTCTGGAAAAATTCTGCCCGTAGAAAACCACTGGTTCTGCGTGGTGCGCGACAAACAGGCAAGACCTATATATTGCAGGAGTTCGGGCAAAAAGAGTTTGACAATGTTTTGTACTTTAACTTTGAAGAAGATGCCCGACTGGACAGCCTGTTTTATCCAAGTCTTGATCCAAAAAAAATTATAGCCAACCTTTCCCTGCACAGTAAAGAAACAATTCTGCCTGAGCGCCACCTAATTATTTTTGATGAAATACAATTTTCCAACAATGCCCTTAACAGCTTGAAATATTTCCATGAAAAAGCTAATAACTACCATATTGCAGCGGCTGGTTCCCTGCTTGGCATTAAGATGTCATCGCCAAAATCCTTTCCAGTAGGAAAGGTCAATTTTTTGGATCTTTTCCCTATGACTTTTTATGAGTTTCTTGAAGGAATGGGGGAGCTCGGATTACGTTTGTATCTGGAAAGTATAAAGCAATTGCAGCCGCTCCCTGAAGCCTTTCACATAGAGCTGACAGACCTGCTCAGGAAGTATTATTTCTGCGGCGGCATGCCGGAGGCCGTATACTGTATGGCGCAGGGAGGCAGTGTGCAGGATATTCGAAAGGTGCACAAAGAAATTCTTGTTTCGTATATCCTTGATTTTGCAAAGCATGCCCAAGCCTCCGACATCCCCAAGTTATCGCATGTCTGGAATTCCATTGTGGCGCAGTTGGCCAGAGAAAATAAAAAGTTCATGTTCTCTGCTATCCTGAAAAGTGCCAGGGCGCGTGATTATGAAAATGCTATCATTTGGCTTGAAGATGCAGGGCTGATTTTACGAGTTTTCTGTGTAAATACGCCAAAAAAACCATTAAAGGCCTATTTTAATAAAAATATTTTCAAAGTATATGTCTTAGATGTGGGTTTGTTGGGTGCCATGGCAGGAGAAGGGCCGGAAATGCTTATCCGTGGTGAGCAGATATTTCATGAATTTGCCGGAGCTTTTACGGAAAATTACGCTGCTCAGCAACTTCGTGCTGCATTTGGACCTGACCTGCAATATTGGAAAAATAAAAGCGGCAAAGCGGAAGTCGATTTTCTCCTTGAAACAAGAGAAGAAATACTCCCTCTGGAGGTTAAGGCCGGGATTAACACCAAGAGTAAAAGTCTACTTTTTTTTAACAGCAAATTTCATCCTTCATATCTGCTCCGCACTTCGCTTCGTAATCTTCGATTAGATGGCAAAACCTGCAACATTCCCTTGTATTATTTGAACTCTCTGCTTCACAAAATAAAGATGTTTAGCCAATCAAAGGTGATGCTGATATTGTTCAATGCATTTATTCTGGGGAGTAATGTTTGAAACTGCTGTTGCAGCCGAATTAAGAAAACAGACTGCCTTTTTATCACCAATGCCTAATTTTTATCAGAGGTATAAACCCCATTTAAAATTTGGTCACTGTTCCTTATGATACAGCTTTAGTTACCGAGGTTTCGAATTTAAGATTATACTTTTCGATCCTGGAATGTAAGGTGGGCCTGGAAAGGCCGAGAAGTTTAGCCGCGCGTGAACGGTTACCACCGGCCATATTGAGCGCTTCTTTTATTAGAATGCTTGCAAAACGATCCATGCAGGCATCAAACATTTTCTCCATGGGTCTGGCGGTTAATTCACGACGTATAAATTGTTTAATGATTTGATCC
>JAERRQ010000075.1 GCA_016735355.1 Desulfobacterales bacterium
GCAATGGCTGGTAAGCGGAATCATAATTTCCGGAAAGACTTTTATCCCCTTTTTGCTGACGGCACATGCCGCTTCAAATATCGCGCGAACCTGCATAGTGGTAAGCTCCGGAATGCAGATCCCTAGGCGTACGCCTCTGAAACCGAGCATCGGGTTAGCCTCAGCCAGACTTTCGACTCGCCTTAAGAGTTTTTCTTTTTTCTTAAAGTCTTGTAGTAAATGGTTTATTTTATCCAGGGTATCCGCATGGCTGAGGCGTATTTTCAGATCCGCCAGTTCACGGACTAGTTGGGCGCGATCAGGGAGAAATTCATGTAGCGGGGGGTCGATCAGGCGGATAATAACCGGCAGGCCGTCCATTTCTCTGAAAATGCCTTCAAAATCTTCACGCTGGAAGGGCAAAAGTGCACTAATAGCTTCCCTCTTCTCACTCGGCAGATCCGCCATGATCATCCTTTGAACGAATATAAGCCGTTCAGGATTTAAAAACATATGCTCCGTGCGGCAAAGGCCGATGCCCTCTGCGCCGTAATTACGCGCTCTTTTTGCGTCACCCGGATAATCTGCATTGGCCCATACTCCGAGACGCCGTAATTTATCAGCCCATGAAAGGATAGTCATCAGCCATTCATCATTTATGTCAGGGACGGTGGTTTCGATTTCGCCAATATATACTTCTCCGGTTGTCCCGTCTATTGAAATCTTGTCCCCTTCATTAATTATAATATCATCAATGGCAAGCCTGCGCTTGTTCATCTCGATAACCATCTCCGAGAGGCCTACCACCGCAGGTTTTCCGAATTGGCGCGCCACGAGCGCCGCATGGCTCGTACGGCCGCCCCGGCTGGTAAGGATACCGTTTGCGGCAAGCATTCCATGCACGTCATCCGGTTTGGTTTCCGGGCGAACCATTATGACGTCTTTTCCGTCCTTGCTCCATTCCTCGGCCAGGTCGGCGGTCAAGGCAACCACTCCACAAGCTGCGCCTGGGGAGACATTAAGACCTTTTCCAAAAAAATTTCCGGATTTTCTGGCGGCTTTTGTAGCTTCGAGCTTGAACTGGGGATGTAAAAAGAAATCGACCTGATCGGGTTGTACCCGCAACACAGCTTCCTCTCGGGTGATCAATCCTTCCCTAGCCATTTCAACCGCTATGCGAACCGCAGCCTGGGCCGTACGTTTCCCATCACGGGTTTGGAGCATCCACAACTTCCCGTTTTCAACAGTAAATTCCACATCCTGCATTTCACGATAGTGATTTTCAAGAAGTCGCGCAATTTTTTCGAATTCCGCATATGCTTCCGGAGCACCCTCTTTCATTAAAGAGATATCGTTGGTCATGTGGGTTCCGGCTACAACATCCTCGCCTTGGGCATTTATCAGATAATCGCCCTCTATCCTGTTTTCACCTGTCGAACCATTGCGTGTCATGGCAACGCCGGTGGCGCTTTTGTCACCCATATTGCCGAAAACCATGGTTACGATATTAACCGCCGTTCCAAGATCATGAGAAATATTGGCGGCATTCCTGTAAGCGATTGCCCGCTTGCCGTTCCAGCTTTTAAACACTGCTTCGGTTGCAAGCATCAATTGTGTATGGGGATCATCGGGAAATTCAAGTTTGGTCTCGCTTTTAAAAATTTTTTTAAACCTCTCAATGACCAATTGCCAGTCATCTGCTGCAAGTTCGGAATCAGTCTCCACCCCGGCTTTGCATCTCGCCTCTGTGATAACCTCTTCGAAAAGATCATCGTCAACACCCATAACGACAGATCCGAACATCTGTATCAGGCGGCGGTAGGAATCATACACAAATCGCGGATCTTCCGTAAGTTTAATCAAAGCCTTGGCAGTCGTATTGTTTAAACCAATATCCAGGACAGTATCCATCATACCCGGCATCGAAAATTTTGCGCCTGAGCGGCACGATACAAGCAAAGGGTTTTCAAGGCCGCCGAATGTTTTGCCTGTTAAAGACTCAACTTTATCCATCTCCTGAAGCACTTGATCCCACATACCTTCAGGGAATATCTCTCCAAATTCGATAAACTTGTTGCATGCCTCGGTGGTTATGGTAAATCCGGGAGGAACAGGGACGCCTATCCTTTCCATCTCTGCCAGGTTGGCGCCTTTTCCGCCTAGCAGCGCCCGCACGTCATCCCATTCACCTCCGACATAATCTTCAGCCTGTTTAACTTGATCGAAAAAATAGACCCATTTTTTTTTCATTGATAATCCTTTTAGCTGCTCAAAATTTTACTATTAATCGTTACATCTGTTGCTCAACGCTGATTGTTGTGATTTTATAAAGTAACGCAGATGTTTGGTGCTGAATTAAAAACTTGTAATCTGTTTAATTGACATAACCTTCTGTATTTTATTTGATCCTGGCAAGCCCTGAAGCCAAGCTTCCACAACAAGCTACGTTCAACTCTTTAATATACCATTAAGAAAGAAAAATGTAAATAAATATATGAACGATGTAAAGCGGCAGGTCTTCATTATTTTCAATTCTATCGGGACTTGACATTCATAACTAATATCTCTAAATTCTTGTAATGGAGGGTTAATCAGTTTTGGGTAAAAACATATATATTGATATAAAATTGTTTGCAACCCTTAGACAATTCAGCCCGGATAATGCTGGCCGGTTTGCCATAAACAGGGGTATGACCATACGTAATCTTATAAAAACATTAGGCATTCCTGATGAAAAGGCAAGGCTGATCTTTATTAATGGAGTAAAGGGCGATCTTGAATCGACGCTTTACGGAGAGGAAAGGGTCGGCATTTTTCCCCCCATTGGAGGAGGGTAAGTATGAATCTACTCGATATGTTAATAGTTGCTATTTTATGTTTCTGCATGATTCGCGGAATTTTTCGCGGGCTTGTAAGCGAGCTTTTCGCAATAATCGGTGTATTGGCAGGTTTTTACACTGCTTATACATATTATTTAACAATAGCGCAGCCTTTGTCAAGCTGGATATCTAATCAGGCCTATCTTAATATATTAAGTTTTTTGATTATATTTTGTATTGTTTTTTTTGCTATTAATTTTTTGGGGTTGCTGATCAGGTATATACTTAATATTGTTTTCCTGGGATGGGTTGACCGCATATTCGGGTCGGTATTCGGATTAATAAAGGGGATTCTTATCGTTTCCGTTTTTTTGGTAGCTTTTACCTCATTCCTTGACAAGGGCGCTCCGGTTATCAAGGATTCCATGTTATCAAAGCATGTCATGTTGATTTCAGAAAATATGGCAAGAGTCGTTACGAAAGATATGAAAAAAAAGTTTAGGGAAAAAATTAAAGCTTTAAAAAAAGAATGGAAAATAAATTAAATATAGGTTTTTTGGCTTGACAATTAATAAAATATAGATTATAATTATTTGTTTAATAACGCTTAAGTTGTTAAAGACCGGGTGTCTTTCCCCGGTCTTTTTTTTTATAGTTTTCTAAAGGGGTGTTTAAAATGATTTGCACAACAATTAAAAAAGATCACGATTGTACTCTAATGACAGCGAACGGTTGTTCGTATAATGGCGGGTCTTGCCATGAGATCGTAGACGAGTGTAAAGACTGTAACCGCAGCGCCAAGTTCCAGACAGCCTGGTATTGCACTGCCTGTCCCGAGCCTGCATTGAAATGGAAAAACGGCAACTGTAATCTGGCTACGCATGTTTCCTCAGTTATAAAGTCGGAACAGGGGCATCTCAATCCTTTGAAGGCTTCCAAGAGACTCGGCAGATAGCCTATGGTTGCGATCAGCATGTTAAACCCCGCTTACCCTGTATAGGGTTTTAGCGGGGTTTTTTTATATTTTCTGCTGTCGTAAAAAAATTCCTGATGGCTCAGATTCCGCGCAGATCATATTTGGAAATAAGGCGGGAGAGATATGTTCTTTGAATGCCCATGATTACAGCAGCCTTGCTCCTCACACCGCCGGTATGTTCTAGATTTATGGTTATAAATTCTTTCTTGAAATTGTTTAAAGCCTCTTCCATAGTCAGCCCTATCTGCAAACCGGGATATTTGGGTTTTGCCCCTGATATCGTCAGGTCACTCTCCTTGATCTCCCGACCATTCCCCATGACAACGGCCCTTTCCAGGGCATTACGCAATTCTCTTACATTACCAGGCCAGTCATACTGAAATATTTTCTCCATGGCTTTGTCGGATATGGTCAAATTCGGTAGCCCACGTTCTTTTTTGAAGTTGTCAAAATAATACTCGACTATAGGTCGGATATCCTCTCTTCTTTCTCTTAATGAGGGGATTTGGATCTGTACGACATTCAGTCTATAGTAAAGATCCTCACGAAATTTACCCTTTTTTACATCTTCTTCTATATCCCTGTTTGTTGCGGCCAGGACCCTAACATCCACCGCAACCGGATCATTTCCTCCCACACGGTAAAATATGCCTTCCTGGAGGACTCTTAGTAGTTTTGCCTGCATTCGGGGATGCATCTCCCCTATTTCATCAAGAAAGATCGTCCCTTGGTCTGCAAGCTCGAATTTTCCAACTTTTTTGCTTAATGCCCCGGTATAGGCTCCCTTCTCATGTCCGAAAAGTTCATCTTCAAGCAGGGCTTCAGGCAGAGCAGCACAATTAAGTATAATCATGGGTTGGTCTTTTCTGGGACTTTCTTTGTGGATTAATCGAGCCAGAAGTTCTTTGCCGGTGCCGCTCTCTCCCAGGATCAGGGTGCTTACGCTCGATCGGGCTACCTTGGAGGCATCGCCAATGACCCTTTTTAATGCCCTGCTTTCCCCTATAATACGGTATTTCAGGCCGAGTTCTTCTTTTAAGCCCCTGTTTTCCCTGGCATTGCCGATTGCAATTGCCGAAAGTGAGGAAAATACAGTTAATTTTTTTATATCGTCCTGTTTAAAAGGTTCTCCATTAATTTTATCTATTATCTCAATGACCCCTATGGTTTTGTCATTAATTTTCATGGGTACACAGGCAATAGATTGTGTACGAAACTCGATAGATTCACTAATTTTTTTGTACCAACGGGGATCATTGTGCACATTCGGGATCAGCAATGGTTCGCCTGTTTCCACAACATATCCGGCTATACCCTGTCCTGCTTTAATTTCGAATCCTTTTAGATGATCTTTTTTGTCACCAGTGGCAACCTTGAAAAAGAGTCGACCTGATTCCTGATTTATTAACAGCAGCGAGCTTGCCCTGGCCTGCATGATTGTGGTGGTTGTTTCAACAATAAGTTCCAGGAGATGGTCAAGTTCATTATCTGATGAAACTTTTGACGTCATTTGTTCAAGGTCTTTTAAATTTAGCATTTTTTTCTAAAAATTCAATAGGTTTTGAAGGGTTAATTTTTGGGTGTGCTGTTAGATATGAAAGAAGCAAAAAACGTGCCGTCAATTATTATTTGAACAGATTGTATAAACCCACAGACGATAAAAGTGTTCCTTTTTTTCGTTATTTTGTTTGAATTTTTATTGACATATAATAGGTGCCATGTAAAAATAAATAAAAGGATTTTTTTATCTCAAGTGCCGCCAATAAGTGATGTGCTTGCCGGATTTTGTATTATTTTTAAGCGGTTCATTATGTTTTACAAATCCGGCAGCATTATCAAAAGCAGTTCGTATAGCAAATTTTTTCCAGCCCCTCATACCATTATGCTTTTGAAGGTAGGTGATGGCCTATGATTGATGAATAAATAATCTTGTTGAGTATTGCTTTATGAGTCCTAAGTTTCTCTCTCCACTTCTCTTTTCTACGACTGCGTGTAGGTTTGTATCTACTTAACTCGCTAACAAGTTGGCTCGACTAATGCTTTTGCCATTTGCTGGGGAGGCCATTTCAACATCGAAAGATGTATTGAAAGGAGGATGTATCATGTCTGATAAAATTGAAGAGCTCAGAGTAAAAATACCGCTTAGATTGATTAAATTTTTTGAAGAGGAGGTTCCGGTTATTCTTAAATACCATCCCGCCGGTCTTTGGCCGGTTGATCCAGGTCTGTTAATGGAGGATCGGTTGAAGGGGTTGTTTAGCGACCGTGAATTTATGGAAAACTATGAGGTCGTTATAATGCCGAAAGCTGGTCTGCGATAGTAAAATGAGCATAGAAGGCCGCCTGTTCCGATAGACGGTCTTCTGCAAAAACATTTCATGCCGGATTATATAGATTTTATACCTGAATTGAGGGGGTAGCCTTTAGTACCTTAGAGCCTGTTTAAAAATTCATGGGCTCTTACTCCTGAAACCCTGTCATAAAAAACAAGAAAATGACAATAAAAAACTATAGCTCCAAATTTTGTAGATGATTAACTTGATAAATGTGTAGGGGCAGAATCCATTTCTGCCCTTTATGAAATATGCCGGATATGGATAAGGGCGGATATGGAATCCGCCCCTACGTCGTGAATATGGTTTAGCATAATGACAAATTCATGAAGTGGATGTCCTGATTTGGGTTGCGGGCATCGCCCGCTTTAGCTATTAACTTAATGGTTACAAGATGTTTTGCGATTACAAATTTTCACCCATTGTGTGTTATTTCTTACTAATGTAATACCTTGATTTTTCAAGGCTAATCCCTCAACTTCGGTTATAAAATCATACATTATTCAAGGGGGGTATTCGGTGAGTGCTTTAGAACTTCCATTTCTAAAGAATATTGGTCTGATGTTGACATATAAATGTACAACGGCCTGCCCGCATTGTATCGTCAAGGCTGGACCGCATCGGACAGAAGAAGTTCTCATTGAAGATGCTGTTAATTGGGTTGAACAGGCAGCCAGATATCGCGCCGGTTACATCAAAGGTCTGGCTTTGACCGGCGGAGAGCCTTTTTATAATCTTGATTTACTCCGAAGAATATCCGATCTTGGTGATAAACTCGGCATGGTTATATCGGTGGTGTCTAATGCTTTTTGGGCCACTTCAAAACAAGCTGCACTCCGGATGCTTACGTCGGTCCCAGCCATACGGATGATTTCCCTCAGCACCGATGTATACCATCAAAAGACTATTCCATTCGATCATGTTGTTAATGCAATAGAAGCAGCAGGGGAATGCGGTTTAGCATGCAGTGTCGCCGTATGCACAGATCATATAAATAACATCGAATACAAAAAAACGTTAACCAGGTTATCTCGAATTATTGATGAAGATAAAATACGTATCTCCATCGCTTTTCCGGTTGGTCGAGCAGAGAAATTATTGAAAGTTCTTCATTACGATACCTCCCCTGAGCCGTCTGTTTCTGCCTGTACGATGGGCAGTTCGCCGATTATTTTTCCGGATGGAAATATGTTTGCTTGCATCGGCCCGCTACTGACGCTGAAAAACAAGCATCCCCTGCTATTGGGTAATGTATATGAAGAACCTTTGGAAGTGATTTTAGACCGCGCTGAATTGAATCTGCTGTTACATGCGATCAGAATTTGGGGACCCTGGAAACTCGTAGCGGCACTTAAAAAAGAAGGTTATTCGGATCTCTTGCCGGATGAATATATAACGGACTCTGT
>JAERRQ010000029.1 GCA_016735355.1 Desulfobacterales bacterium
GCTGGGTGTTAATACGCTTTTTGTTTCCGACATTATTAGCGAACAAAGAGGACGCACCGCATCGGGTAAAAAAATTTACACACTGAATGATATCTACCCCCATGCTGATCTTATTACGTATCCATCAAACTTTGAAGGTTTCGGCAACGCTTTTCTTGAGGCTATATACTTTAAAAAACCGATTGTGGTAAATAATTATTCAATCTACGCTTCGGATATTAAACCAAGGGGGTTTTCGGTAGTTGAGATAGACGGATTTGTATCCGAAGATTCTATAAAACAAACCATGAATATTCTAAATGATAAAGAACTCACCAGGAAAATGGTGGAACATAATTATAAAATTGCTACACGTTATTTTTCCTACTCTGTTTTGCAGAGCAAGCTTAAGCATTTAATGTCCGAATATATTTGAGGTTTAAAATGTTTGATGATTCACTGGATACAACCATACAGACCCTCGGCGAGGCAAAAATTGACTCTCCATTTCTTAAATCCGTGGATATAAAAGCGGATGGGAATTTTATATCAGACGATGAAAAAATTGTAATCGATGTATTCCGGAATAATCTAAGTCGGATGATACTGGAAGGGAAGGAGCCACCTTCATTTGAAATGGCCGGTCAGAGAGAAAAGATTTATTTTGACCCGAGTAAACTCAAGTGCGCAATCGTAACCTGCGGGGGGCTGTGCCCCGGTCTGAACGATGTAATCCGTTCAATAGTTCTGGGATTGTTTTACAGGTATGGAGTAAAAACTATTTACGGTATAAAGTACGGTCTCCAGGGTTTTATACCGAAATATGGGCATGATGTAATTGAACTGAATCCTGACTTTGTATCCAATATTCTTGATATGGGCGGCTCTATACTCGGTTCGTCACGGGGGCCACAGGATATTGGTGCGATTGTTGATTGTCTTGAGAGGATGAATATAGGCATTCTGTTTACCATTGGTGGTGACGGAACCCTTATTGCCGCCTCCAGAATTACAGATGAAATATCCGACAGGGGTCTCAAGATCGGCGTTATAGGAGTTCCCAAGACAATCGATAATGATATGCATCTGATATCAAAAACTTTTGGTTTTGATACGGCGGTGGATGTTGCCACCATGGCTATCAGAAGCGCGCATAATGAAGCTGCAAGCTATCCCAATGGAATAGGGCTGATCAAACTTATGGGCCGGCATTCCGGTTTTATTGCGGCCACTGCGACTTTGGCACAGCAGGATGTTAATTTTGCTCTGATTCCGGAAGTCGATTTTGATATTGAGGGCCCGAATGGTCTTTTGCATTCTCTTGAGGAGCGGTTAAAAGCGAGAAAACATGCCGTGATTGTTGTGGCTGAGGGGGCCGGGCAAAAATATTTTGATGATACTGAAGAGGAACATGATGAATCTGGTAATGTCAGGTTAAAGGATATAGGCCTGTTGCTAAAAGATAAGATTTCTTCATATTTTGCGTCAAAAAATATGGAAATTGCGCTCAAATATATTGACCCAAGTTATATGATCAGGAGCCTTCCGGCTAACCCGAATGACAGCGTATTTTGTGGCTTTTTAGGTCACGGCGCGGTTCACGCCGGCATGGCGGGAAAAACCAGGCTTATTCTAAGCTATTGGAATGCGCATCTTGTGCATGTGCCGATGAGTCTATCCATTGGAAAGCGGAAACAGATTGTTCCCCATGGGAAATTATGGCGCACGGTTCTGGAATCGACGGGCCAGGGCACTTTAAAGAACTAGTATCTTTTCCTTTTTCCGTACCAGTCGATTTGCCTGCATATTCCCCGGATAATGCTGACTTCTCCGGCACGGAGTGGCAGACGGTTAAAAAAATGACGCAGCTTATTCATCCAGTAGTCAGGATTTTCAGCATTGATATAACTGATTTTTACTAAAATATCTTTAAGATGAGAATACATCCCTTCCAGTTCATGCCTGTTGGCAAGCCGGGGCGTCAAATCCTGCTTTTTTTTGCAGGCGTAAGTAAAAATTTCATAGCAGATAATCATCACTGCCTGGGCCAGGTTAAGGGAAGAGAAGTCTGATGTTGGTATATTGACCAGTAAGTGACAGTTCCTTATATCCTCGTTAGCGAGGCCTCTGTCTTCGGGGCCGAAAAGGATCGCTATGAGGTTCTCTGCGGAAATGGGCGCAAGTTTTTCCGCCAGCATAGAAGGAGAATTGATCATTCGTCGCTGGCCTCCAAGACGTGCTGTTGTCCCCGCAACATAAGTAAAATCGGCCAGAGCCCGGCTTAATGTTTGATGGATTTCTATATTTTCGATAATATCGGATGCGGTATGTGTGGCAAGTTTGCGGACTTTGTCAATGTCGTAATTTTCAGGATCCACAACAAGCAGCCGCTTGAGGCCCATGTTGCAGAGCGCCCGGGCAGCGGCCCCGATATTTTCCGGATAGCGGGGCTTATGCAGAACTATGGCAATGTTGTTCAGATTGATGCTGTTTAGATTTTTTTGGCAGGAACTCATCCGTTTATTTCAAGACTGTTAAAAAAATAACCAATCTCAAAAGCAGCAGATTCAGGTGAATCGGATCCATGCACAACATTTTTCTCAATATCTGTTGCAAAATCTTTTCTTATAGTGCCTTCCGCAGCTTCTTTGTAATTTGTGGCGCCCATCAGTTTCCTGTATTTTGCTATTACATCTTCACCCTCCAGCACCATAACCACAGCCGGCCCCGATGACATGAAATCTGTAAGGCTGTTAAAAAAGGGGCGTTCTTTATGCACGGCATAAAAACCCTGAGCCTCTTGCATGCTCATATGGATCATCTTAATGGCAATAATGTTAATATCATTTTCTTCAAGGCGCTTTATAACTTGGCCGATCAATTTCCGGGAAACTCCATCCGGTTTGATGATGGAGAGTGATTGTTCTTTTTTGTTCATATAAACCTCCGTAAATTAATAATTCACGCTGAATATCAAATAGAAACGATCAAGTCAACGTGGCTTTGATTTTGTATGAGAGTAATTGCAT
>JAERRQ010000110.1 GCA_016735355.1 Desulfobacterales bacterium
GCGTGATTTCCTGCTGATGCAGCCACAACGCCTCTTTCCCGTTTTTTTTCAGGAATAGTGTGCAGCTTGAACATTGCTCCTCGTATTTTGAATGAGCCTGTTTTTTGCAGATTTTCCAGCTTCAGATAGATATCGCTTCCGAATCTTCGGCTGAAGGATGGGGAATAAACAAGAGGTGTTTTAATGATACTTCCACCTATAACTTCAGCAGCATGGCGGATTTTATCCAATGGTATCATGGCTTAAAAACTATAGGTGGAAATCTATGTGCCCTGTTAATCTTGATATTTAAACGTTGCACAGGCATCGTCCGACTCCCAGGCAGTTACGCTGGAAACTTTAACTCCGTGTTCTTTTATCAGGGCCTGTAGTTTATGTGCAATATATAGAGCAATATTTTCCGAGGAAGGATTACCGTCTTTAAAATATTCAAGTTCATTAAGGAACTTATGGTCGAGGCTGTCAATTATTGTGGCAATATAATTCTTGAGTTCTCCAAAGTCTATTAACACGCCGGCATCGTTAAGAGTGCCCCCAGCCACGCATATCTCTATCTTCCAGTTGTGTCCGTGAAGGTTCTCGCATTGCTTGGCAACCATTTTCAACTGATGGGCAGCCGCAAAACGGGTAATAACCTTTAATTCAAACATTGTTACTCCTTGAATTTATATTTCCGGATAGTTAGGAACGTGGACGAAACAATTTCCCCAACTATGCATCACAGCTTCAGGCCATCTTTACCCGATCTGAAAGCACAAAAATATTGAAATAGCTTGCTATTCCTTCAACTTTTGTGTTTTTAGATCGGGCAAACCTGACCTAAATCTGTGCGCCTACTTGTGGAAGTTATTTCGTCCACGTTCCTTACATGAAAATTTATAGGCTGGGGTGCTTCTCAATATCTATCCTGCAGACTTCATAGATTCGCCCTTGATTATATTTTTTAATTTATGGGAAAACTTGCCGGATTCAATCCTTGCAAATTCTTTCAGGAGTTTTTCCTGTTTTTTGTTGAGATGGGTGGGGGTTTTCATTGCCAGATGTATTATCTGATCACCGTGCCGGCCGTTTCTCAGGGATGGTATCCCTGAGCCTATAAAACGAAACAGATCTCCAGGCTGGGTTCCCTTGGGAATTACAAGTGTCTTTTCTCCGTCAAGAGTCGGGACTTTTATATCGTCGCCTAATGCAGCCTGTACAAATGAAACAGTAACACTGCATATCACATTCGTGCCGTCACGCTCAAAGAAATCATGGGAATCAACATAAATAAAAACATAAAGGTCACCCGGAGGCCCACCGTTAGCGCCGGCCTCTCCTTCAGCAGTAAGTCTCAGCCTTGATCCGGAATCGACTCCGGCGGGAACTTTGAGCGATACCTTTTTGGTGACCATAACTTGTCCGGTTCCCCTGCATTCAAGGCAGGGATTGGGGATGCTTTGGCCGTTGCCCTTGCAGTGATGGCAGGTTGTTCTGACTGTAAAAAAACCCTGGCTCCTGGTAACCTGACCTGTTCCTTTACAATGGGGGCAGGGTGCAGGGCTTGTTCCGGGCTCGCAGCCGTTTCCGTCACACACAGAACAGATTTCCCGCTTCTCTATTGTTAAATCCCTGTTCATGCCAAATGCCGCTTCCATAAAAGTCAATGATAAGTCATAACGAAGATCGGCTCCTTTTCTAGCGCCGGAACGTGTTCGGCCTCCGCCCCCGAAACCGAAAAGGTTCTCAAATATACCTCCAAAGTTTGAAAATATATCATCAAAACCGCCAAACCCGGAAAAACCAGAGCCTTCCAGTCCCTCATGGCCGTACTGGTCATAAATACCCCGTTTTTGAGAATCAGTCAAAACATCATAAGCTTCGGCCGCTTCTTTAAATTTTTCTTCAGCTTCCCTGTCGCCCGAATTTCTATCCGGATGATATTTAAGTGCAAGCTGTCGGTATGCCTTTTTAAGCTCAGGCCCATCAGCGTCTCTGGCGACGCCAAGAATTTCATAATAATCCCTTTTTGCAATCATTTAAATCCCTGTTCAAAAGTCTTTTATTGTAAAGGTGGAATAGATATGATAATTTATTTTAAAAATAAAATTTATATTTGAACATAATCCCTTTATAGGAATTGTCAATGCAAAACACAGAACTTCCTTTTATCAGGGAGATGTTTGAGAAAATAGCTCCCAGATATGATCTGCTTAACCATCTGCTAAGTCTAGGACAGGATATTTTGTGGAGAAAAGCCCTGGCATCTGAACTGGATGTCTCCGGCAAGGGAAGAGTCCTTGATGTTGCCTGCGGAACCGGAGATATAGGCTTCGAAATTTTAAGGCGCGAAAATTCAGAAGTAAGTGTTTTTGGCCTTGATTTTTCAATTAACATGCTTCTGCTTGCCAGTGAAAAAATTAAAGGTAAAAGTAAAGAATCCAGGCTTCATCTATCTGCCGGAAATGCTTTTTATCTTCCATTTAAAGATAATACATTTGATGCTGTTACAATAGCATTCGGCATAAGGAATGTCGGCGATAAATTATCAGCATTGAAAAGCTTCCATAACAGCCTGAAGCATGGCGGTATGCTTTTAATCCTTGAATTAAACACACCCCAAAAAGGATTCCTGCTGAATAGTTATTTGCTTTATTTTAAAAAAATTTTGCCCTTGGTAGGATGGTTTTTTTCAAAGAACCTTGCGGCATATCAATATCTTCCGGATTCAGTACTTAACTTTCCAAGGCCGGAAAAATTTGCTAACATAATGCTAAAAGCGAATTTTTCAAATGTCAGATGGAAAGGGTTAACCTCAGGCATTGTGAATTTGTTTATTGGCCACAAGAAGTAGTTATTTCGTTTCCGTTCCTTAGGGCTCACTCAAAAATAAATTTACAGAATTGGTGCTCAGATTTAGGTTGAAGTTGTACGATCCGATTGAGCAAAGCCACAGGAATAGCAAGCTATTTCGAGGACTTTGTGTAATGAGGACCGTGCAAATACAGCCTGAAGCTGAGATGCC
>JAERRQ010000307.1 GCA_016735355.1 Desulfobacterales bacterium
ATGCCTCCTTAACAGGTTTAAGCCTGCCGTTAAACCAGAGATAGTTTTTAGAGTCAGCCTGCGTTATTTTGCCCCTGAAAACCTCCATCAACGTCCGTCCCTTATGAATGGTTTCATTGAATTCATCCAGGGGATCGGAATCGAATACAATACCCCCTCCGGCAGAGAAAAAGATTTTATTATTATATACGGTTGCCGTGCGAATTGCTATTGACAAATCCATGGAATCTGAAAAACTGATATAACCTGTGGAACCGGTATATATGTGACGCCTATGCGGCTCCAGTTCATCAATAATTTCCATTGCCCTGATCTTGGGACAGCCTGTAATTGACCCGCCCGGGAATGTGGCGGCAATCAGATCCAACGCATCCCGGCCTGTGTCGAGTCTCCCTTCAACAATGGAAACAAGATGATAAACATTACTGTATGTTTCAAGCATTTTATGCTGTTTCACTTTTACTGATCCGGCAGCGCAAACCTTGCCGATGTCATTGCGCAAAAGATCGACTATCATGGAGAGTTCGGCGTCATCCTTTGTGCTTTTTTGCAGGTCATTTTTTAATTCATGATCTTCCTTTTGAGTTTTGCCCCTAGGTCTTGTCCCCTTGATAGGTCTGGTTTCGACAATGCCGTCTTTCAGTTTAAGAAATCTTTCCGGCGAGGTGGAGATTATCTGATGATCGCCGGCATTAATGAAACTGAAAAATGGAGCCGGGTTATTTTTGTACAGCGTTTTAAAAAGGGAATAGGGATCACCGGTAAAGCCCATTTCAAAGCGCTGCGACATATTTACCTGATACACATGGCCGGCTGCAATATACTCCCTGATTTTCTTGATTGCATCCATATATTCCGACTTGTTGAAATTTGATTTAAACCCGGCCGCATCTCCTGCAAAGTTTTTGCTTATTAATGGTTTCGCAATAATAGTTTTCCTGAAACCTTCAAGAGCTGCATCCAGGCTTGAGACCCCTTTATTTTGGAATACCGGAATAGACAGGGTGACGGCGCTGGTGATTTTATCCTGGATTACTATAATTGAAGGCGCAAAAAAAACTGAATGTGGAAGCTGAATGTTATCAATGGAAGTGCGTGGAAGTTTTTCAAGAGCATCCTTAAGATCATAGGATAGATAACCAAAAAGGCCGGCATAGACCGGTTCAGGCAAACCGGCAAGATCAAGTTGCTTAAGCTGCAAACTGTAATGATTGACAATTTCTTTTAGAACATCAAAAGGGTGTCCTGTAAAATTAAATATCTGTCCATTTATGCTGATACTGATTGCGTCCCGAAAACATTTAAAACCCAGCCAGGGCTTTGCGGCAATTATGTGGTAACGCGCGGAGTCAAGCTCACCTCCGCTCATTAATATCACCGTACCCGGTTTATGCGCAAAGCGAGCTGCAAAGGAGATAAAATCTTCATCCAGGCTTATATGTTCGGTATAAATATCGGTAATACGGCCAATCGTTTCTTTTATTTTATCCATGTTGATAACAATCCGTGCAAGGGCCGAGTTTTAAAAAGTTTTCAATAATCTGAAATCCGTTTTCCGTAAGAAAACTCTCAGGGTGAAACTGAAGTCCATGAACCGGATAAACCTTATGGCATATTCCCATAACAACATCATCTTTACTGCGTGATGAAACAACAAGTTCACTATTATTGATCTTTACCATCAGCGAATGATAACGCGCAACTTTGAAGGGTGAAAGCAGACCTTTAAATAAAGCACTATGATTATGCGGTATCAGGCTTGTTTTGCCATGCATCGGGACAGGTGCACGTACAGTGTTGCCGCCAAAGGCTTCATTAATACACTGCATCCCCAGGCAAACACCGAGGATGGGGATTTTTTTGTAAAATGCTTTGACCAAATTTATGGAGACGCCGGCATGCGAAGGGTCTCTGGGACCCGGGCTGATTAAAATATAATCAGGCCCTATCGAACCTGCCTGCGTAATAGATATTTTATCACTTCTATATACATCAATCTCAAGATTATAGCGCCTGAACATCTGCACCAGATTATATGTAAAGGAGTCATAATTATCGATTACCAGCAGTTTGCTCATATCAGCAGCGCGCTCCTTCAAATAAAAAAAAGCCACCCCATAGAGCCTGGGTGGCTTTTGCCTGTTTCATAACTCAAAAATAAGAATATCTAAATTGTGGGAGAACTATACAAGAAAAGATTTGAAATAGTCAAATATTTTTTTGAGAGGGTCCCCAGGGATAAAATGCGGGGCGTTTCCGGATCGGTTTAATCTCGAGCATCATTAGAATTACCGGCCTGCAATCTCACCTTTAAGTAATTTTTTCAAACCTTCAAGGGTACCTTTCCAGACGGCTTCTTCGCCGGCCATAATTGCCACTATAACGGATTCTTCCACACTTACCTCCAGCACAAGCTCTTCATCCCCTATTTTAAATACCGCTTCCCCCCACCTTTCGGCCGGCAGTCCGGCAGCTTCACAGTCATAATCGGTTCTGATCTCTCCGGTCATCCTTATCTCACTCATATTTCTCCAATCATCATGCAATCAATTCTTTAATTTTATTTAAAAGGGCATCCTG
>JAERRQ010000176.1 GCA_016735355.1 Desulfobacterales bacterium
AAAAAATAAACTTACCGTTACATTATTGGCTTCTTATCAAACCAGTCCTTAACAATAAACGTACCCGATAACACAGTGAAAATATTTATGTGACGGTCTATATTTTCGCTTTTTGGAGCATAATCAATAAGTATCAAATAAAATCTTCAATAAAAAGCATAAAACCATAGACGTCCCCGTATTTTTTCCTTAAAGGACGTGCCACTTCTTATTATCTCTTATGTTTTGAGGATCTCAATAAATACTGCTTGAAGTGTTATCTATACCGGACTACATCATTTATCAAATGTGTAGGTTTGACCCCCCTATTGAAAAATACCCAAATGGTGGGAGCACAATCCTTGGAATGCAATTTCAGTGGAGCGGATTTGACCGGTGCGGACCTTACGTATGCCGAAATCCGCGATACAAAAGGTTTAACTCAACAGCAACTCTCAAGAGCAAAATGACTGCACTTGTTAAAACGTTTTTCAAGTATTAAACATAATAGAGATTGAGAATATGTTAAAATGGCTTACAAATCAATTCTCTCCTAAGCAGGCAATTCAGAAAATCTGTGAAAACTGCAATTATTATTATACCGGTCATATAGATCGCCGTGTCAACTATATGCAATGCGAAAAGGGGCACCGTCTGATTGCAGATGAAGATATGAAGATTGAACACCGTCCACATGGCGACCCTGATAAAAAAACCATTCGAGTGACTGAATCCGGCTGGCATGACAGTGGAAGAAAAACAGGGGATGTCATGCTGGGGCGTACGAATTGTCCGGACTGGAAACACCAAAAGTTCCGGTTGGATCTTGGCAAACCTGAATACGATTAGAACTATGTTAAATCCAAATGAATCTTGACTGCTTTTTCCACCGAAAACATATCTTCTTCCGATATTTCGCCAATGGATTTAATCAATCTGCGCTTATCAAGCGTTCGGATTTGATCGGCCTTAATTTTTGATTTTTTTGGTAGGTTGCCCTTTCCTTTGTTTAAAACCACTTCAAATGGGTATGTTTTTTTGACGTTTTTGGACGTAATCGACAAAACCGTGATGGTACCGGAAAACGTATTATTTTTATCATTAGAAATGACCAGCACGGGACGAGTTTTGGCGATTTCGCGACCAATTGTCGGATCGAGGGCAGCCAAATATACGCCCCCTCTTTTAATATTCATCCCATCCCTGTCATCTGAGATGGCAAGATTTTCCTTGCTGGTGGCACGGTAACCTTCTTCTAAAGGGGGAACACCGGGGGGGGGCAGATCTTCATTCTTGACAAGTTTAATTTTTTTTCAATCTTTGCGATTTTTCTTTCAAGCTTTTTGTCATCTCTTATTTTATCCAAAACACGCCTGCTTGCCTGGGACACGCCGGATTCTCCAATACCGAAACAGGTGCCAATAACTTTCAGTTTTTCACCAGTATATCTCTGGCAAAGAAACATTTTAATATTTCGGCCCAAAGCCGCTTCTTTTCCGAAAACGGATTCCACTTCATCGAATATGTCTTTCAGGGATGCCTTATCAATCAACTCTTTTAAAGCCGGAAGATCTTTATCAGATTTTTTGCTCGATAAAAATTTATCCTTAATAAATGTTATAAAATTCATACCTAAGAGGAAATGGAAGAGGCCGAAAAAAATCCTGAGGTGGGGTAATTTTCCCGTTTTCTTCTCATTGATCAACGACAATTATTATCTGTTAAAAGTATTGGCAGGATAATTTACAAATCTCAAATGCGGTTCCCCTATTGGGGAAAGGGTTATTGTTGACTTTCCTATTTGATTTTAATATATATTTTATATAAGTAATTTCATGAGAATAGAGGGGGAAACCGATAAAGGCTTACCCTTAGGGTTCGCACAAAAACAAGTTCGCAATTTTAAGTGTTGAGGCGCCTGGCTGACAAGGCGCGAAAACTTAGGAATATCAGGATATTCCTAAGTTTTCGTAACGCAGTCAGACGGGATGCATCGACGCTTAAAATGTAAAGTTATTTTTGTGCGAGCCCTTAGTACATCGACCGGATGTTTTGATCGATAACGCAGTGAAATTCTTTATGTGGCAATCTATATAATATTTTTGAACAAAATTTCAAGGCAGAGTTAGATGAAAAAATTTTCCTGGCCTGATCAGCCTGGGCAGACTGCGTTTCCCATTGCCAGAGCAGGATATCCTTTTATTTTTGCAGCCGCTTTTGTAACAGCGATTTTTGCGCTCCTTGGACTAGTCATTCCGGCACTTGGCGGATTATTGGCTGCAAGCTGCATATGCTGTTTTTTCAGAGATCCGGACAGGGTGGTGCCGAACAAACCCAGGGCTGTTGTTTCACCTGCCGACGGCAAGATTATTAAAGCCGAACTAATTGAAAAAAGTCGTTTTACAGAGGGAAATTGTATAAAAATTAGTATCTTTATGTCGGTTTTTAATGTTCATGTTAACCGAATTCCTTATGCCGGCAAAGTAACCGATATTTGTTACTATCCCGGGAAATTTTTTTCCGCCAATCTGGATAAGGCATCAAAAAATAATGAACATAATGCAATTTTTATTGAGACTGACAATGGTCATTCAATCTGTTTTGTTCAAATTGCAGGATTGATTGCAAGACGTATTATTTGCGCTCTCCAGCAGGGAGATACCGTAGATCGCGGACAACGCTTCGGCATCATATGTTTTGGATCGCGGCTGGATGTTTATCTTCCGGCAGATTCGGATATCAGCGTCTCTACCGGAGATAAAGTTAAAGCAGGCGCTTCTATTCTGGGGTTTTTATCATGAAACATAATAATACCGAAAAATCCATACCAAAGAGGCCTCGGCGAGGCATTTATATTCTGCCTAACTTTTTTACATCCATGAATATTTTCTGTGGATTTTATGCCATAATATCTTCAATAAACGGCAGATTTACGGCAGCCGGAGTCTCTATTCTCATAGCGGTTGTTTTCGATTCATTGGACGGGAAAATCGCCAGGGCAACAAACACTACAAGCAAATTCGGAGTTGAGTACGATTCCCTGGCCGACCTCATTTCTTTTGGCCTTGCTCCAGGCCTCATGATATACCTTTGGGCACTGAAACCCTTAGGTCGCATAGGGTGGCTGGCTGCTTTCCTCTTCCTTATATGCGGCGCTCTCAGGCTTGCACGATTCAACACACAAACAGGAAGTGTGGACAGCAACTATTTTGTTGGTCTTCCGATACCTGCAGGAGCAGGTATGAATGCCGTTATTGTTTTATTCTGCCACAGGTTCGGAATGAATAATAATGTAAATCCGATATTGATATTTATAATTATGAATACCCTTTCTTTCTTGATGGTCAGCACCATTAAATATAATAGTTTCAAAAAACCGGAGCTGTTCAAAAAAATGAATTTCAATGTTCTGGTGGGGGCTGTCATTATATTTATTTTTATTGCGGCTGAACCGTCCATTGCGCTTTTCCTTATGGGGCTTATTTATGTTATTTCGGGACCCATTGGCTCTCTTAAACATCTTAAAAATGCAAAACATAATACAACAAACACACCCAAACCAGATAAAAAAAAAGCCTAACCATATTTAATATATTAACTTTATCCATTCTGCTTTTTCACATGCTCAATGGATATTTTTTATGAGGGTATTAAAAAATTATGTCAAAAAAATATTCAATTGCTGTTATTCCGGGCGACGGCACCGGACCGGAAGTTGTTAATGAAGGCATCAAGGTACTGGAGGCTGTTGCAAAAAAATTTGAATTCACCATCGATTTCACGAATTACGACCTTGGTGGGGAAAGGTACAAAGCCACCGGTGAAATATTTCCTGATACCGCTGCCGAGGGCCTTACCACGGCTGATGCCATATACCTGGGAGCAATAGGCCACCCTGATGTAAAACCGGGTATTCTTGAAAAAGGCCTACTTTTAAAACTAAGATTCGACTTTGATCAATACATTAATCTGAGGCCGGTTAAACTATATGAAGGTGTCGAAACCCCCTTAAAAAACAAATCACCCGATGATATCGATTTTGTTGTGGTGCGTGAAAATACTGAAGGTCTCTATGCCGGAGCAGGAGGCTGTTTAAAACGCGGCACACCGGATGAGGTTGCAATCCAGTCTTCGATAAATACCCGCAAAGGTGTGGAAAGATGTATCAGGTTCGCATTTGAGTATTGCAGAAGCCGGAACAAGGCAAAAAAACTGACTCTTTGTGGAAAGACCAATGTCCTTACATACGCTTTTGATCTCTGGGAGCGGACTTTTTATGAGGTGGGAGAAGAATACCCGGACATTCAAACCGATTACGCTCACGTTGATGCCATATGTATGTGGATGGTAAAGAACCCGGAATGGTTTGATGTTATTGTTACAGATAACATGTTTGGAGATATTATAACCGATCTGGCCGCAATGATACAGGGGGGCATGGGAATTGCCGCCGGAGGCAACATCAATCCCGAGGGCGTCTCCATGTTTGAACCAATCGGCGGATCGGCCCCCAAATATACAGGAAAGCAGATAATCAATCCCATAGCGGCAATTTCCGCAGCCCAGATTATGCTTGCAACCATTGGCGAGAACAAAGCCTCCAAGGCGGTTGAAAAGGCGGTAATCAAGGTGCTGCGTGATGATTTGGATGATATCGCTGCCGGAAAAATGGGATACACCACAAGTGAAGTAGGAGATCTTGTGGCGGAATATATTATTGCCAATTAGGGAACTGGAAGGAAATAATCTAACGCATATCGTGCAGAATTAAGGGCAAGCAGGATGCGTAGATTATTTTCTGTAAGTTCCCTTAGATTTGGAGACATGAACCATGGCTGAAAAAAAAATTAATATCGCAGTGGCAGGTGCCACCGGCGCTGTAGGCAATCAGATGATCACCTGCCTTGAGGAAAGAGAGTTCCCTGTAAAATCGATTAAATTCCTGGCTTCCCACAGATCCGTTGGGCGTAAGCTGGAGTTTAAGGATCAGGAAATAACAGTTGAAGAATTAAAAGAGGATTCTTTTAGGGGAATTGATATAGCCATATTTTCCGCCGGAGGGGGCCCTAGTGAAAAGTTTGCACCCTGCGCCGCAAAAGATGGATGTATTGTAGTAGACAACTCAAGTGCGTGGAGAATGGATCCCGAGGTTCCACTAGTGATTCCGGAAGTAAACCCTGATGCCATAAAAAATTACACCAATAAAGGGATCATCGCAAATCCCAACTGTTCAACAATCCAGATGCTGGTCGCTCTTTACCCGATATATAAAAAATGCGGGATCAAGAGAATTGTGGTTTCCACATATCAGGCTGTTTCAGGCACCGGATTAAAGGCGATTGAAGAACTATCCGATCAGACCAGAGCAATGCTGAATTTTCAGGATTATGAAAAAAAAGTCTATCCTCATAACATAGCCTTTAACTGTCTCCCCCATATAGATATATTTCTGGAAAACGGTTACACTAAGGAAGAGATGAAAATGGTCCTGGAAACCAGAAAAATTTTTGGAGATGATAATATAGGAGTAACCGCCACGACTGTACGGGTGCCGGTCTTTTATAGTCATTCCGAATCGATCAATATAGAAACCTTTGAGCATATTTCTGCTGACGAAGTAAAAACGCTGCTCTCAAATGCGCCTGGAGTAAAAGTATTGGACGACCCGGAAAAAAATCTTTATCCTCTTGCTCTTGAAGCCGCAGGAACCGACCTGACCTATGTCGGGCGTATAAGAGAGGACGAATCGATCCCCAATGGAATCAATTTATGGGTAGTGGCTGATAATATCAGAAAAGGAGCCGCCACCAATGCAGTTCAGATAGCAGAATTACTTGCCAAAGATTATTTATAAAGGAGTGACAAAGTTTGGAAAAAACACCGATTACGATGCGAGGCTATGAAACACTGAAAAAGGAACTGGAACATCTGAAGAAAGTTGAAAGGCCTGCAAATATCAAGGCTATAGAGGAAGCACGCGCTCATGGAGACCTGTCTGAAAATGCAGAATTTGAAGCAGCAAAAAATAGACAAAGTTTTATAGAAGGACGGATAGGCGAACTGGGATATAAGTTGGCCAGCGCCGATATAATCAACCCTGATGAACTTCCAAAGGACAGGGCCGTGTTTGGCTGCACAGTTCTGCTTGAAAATATTGATACCGGCGAAGAGATTAAATATCAGCTTGTTGGTCCGGACGAATCTGATATTGAGAAAAAACGCATATCTGTCAGTTCGCCTCTAGGGCAGGCAATGATAGGCAAGGAACCGGGTGACGAGGTAAAGCTAAACGCTCCGGGCGGCAAAAGATTTTATGAACTTATAGAAATACTTTAAATGGAGGCACTTGTGGCACGTATAACTATGGAAGACTGCCTGAAACGGGTCCACAACCGGTTTCAACTGGTTAATATGGTGGCAAAACGTGTAAGGCAGATCCGTGATGGAGCGGAATATCTTATATATTCGCCTAAAAATGAAGACGTTGTTACATGTCTTAGAGAAATTGCAGCCGGCAAAATAAAACTCAAAGAAAAAAAAGCTCAAATATATGAACCGGTAAAAGAACAAAAAAACAAACCCGATGAACCTGTAGAAGAAAACAAAGATCAACTCGATGAACCTGATGCGTAGCTATGCATACAAGGCGATAAAACGATATGTGGGTAAAGCCCTGCATCATTATGAGATGATAGCGGATGGTGACAAAATTCTGGTGGGACTTTCAGGTGGTATTGACAGTTTTACTCTTTTGTGGATATTAAATGAACGAAAAAAACGCATATTGATAGATTATGACCTGATTGCGGTTTTTGTCGATCCGGGTTTTGATGATCAATTTGGTAAAAAACTTGAAACATATTGCAAAGCAAATGAATTCCATCTAATAATTGATCGTACAGATCATGGACTCCAGGCACACAGTACCAAAAATAGGGAAAATCCCTGTTTTTTATGTTCCAGGCTGCGCAGAAAACGTCTTTTTGAAATAGCCGATAAATACGGATGTAAAAAAATCGCTTTAGGGCACCATAAAGATGATATCATCGAGACTTTTTTTCTGAACATATGTTATTCAGGCGAAATCGGAACCATGGTTCCATCACAATCCTTTTTTAAGGGTAAATTTCAAATTATCAGACCCCTTGCGTTTATAGAACAGGAAACAATAAATCGGTTTGCAAAAGAAATAGGTTTTCCGATTTTCACTAATCCATGCCCAAGTGCGAACAGCTCAAAACGCAATAAAATCAAGAGCCTCTTAACAGAGCTTTACAAAAGCAACAAAAAAATCAAAGGTAATATTTTCAACTCCATGAGCAATGTAAACACAGAGTATTTATTAACATGATTGATATACAAAATCAGTTTGATGACCGGAACATCCCTATTGACAAGGTAGGTATTAAAAATCTCCGTTATCCAATAACCGTTTTAGATAAAGGCAGCGGGCTTCAAAATACTGTGGCTTTAATTAATATGTATGTTGATTTGCCGAACGAGTATAAAGGTACCCACATGAGCAGGTTTGTAGAACTGCTTCACCTGCTGCGGCCGGAGGTCTCTTTAAAAAAAATATCAAGTATTTTGGATCAGATGAAAAGTCATTTGAATGCAGCTTCAGCGCACATAGAGGTTTCCTTCCCTTATTTTATAAAAAAAAATGCGCCTGTCAGCAACCTCCCAGGTTTAATGGACTATACCTGTAAATTCACCGGAACAAGCGACCCGGATGAGAAAATCGATCTTGTTTCAGAAGTTATTGTCCCGATCTCTTCCGTTTGCCCATGTTCAAAGGAAATAAGCGATGCAGGAGCGCATAATCAGCGCGGCAAAGTACAGTTACGCACAAGATTTAAAAAATTTATCTGGCTGGAGGATATGATAAATCTTGTGGAGCAGGAGGCCTCATGTGAAGTCTATTCAGTTTTAAAACGGGTTGATGAAAAAGCAGTAACCGAAAAAGGGTATGATAACCCTAAATTTGTAGAAGATATTGTCAGGGATATTGCATTAAAACTAAAAGCCGATAATAATATAATATGGTTTTCAGTCAGCGCTGAAAATTTTGAATCTATTCACAACCATAGCGCTTATGCCCAGATTATAAGCAGTTAATGGAGAGTATAAATATGAAGTATTTTATTTTTATTTTAATGTTTTTCTTTTTTTTATCAGCAACAGTTCAGGCTGAAACCAGGTATATCAGTAATATAATTAAAGTAACCTTGAGAACAGGATCCGGAATAGACCATAAAATTGTCCAAATGGTCAAATCCGGGCAAAATGTTAAAATTCAAGAGCAAGGCGAGGAGTGGTCAAAAGTCCAAACACCAAACGGAAAAGAAGGATGGGTTTTAAACCGCTTTCTTACTGCGAAAGAGCCCGATTTTATAGCTTTGGCAAAACTTAAAAAAAAGTACAACGTAATAAAAGTCCAGCTACCGGCAATAAGTGAAGAAAACAAACAACTTAAAGAACAAAATATAAAACTCAAACAGAATCTTGGCAAGCATCAATCCGAATCGAATAAGCTCTCCAGGGAGTATGACAAACTAAAAGATGATTCCGCAGGATATCTGGATCTGAAGGTCAAATATGAAAAAACCGTCGCAAACCTCGCGGAACAGTCCAACAAAGCGGAAAGGCTTGAAAAAGAATTGCTCCATAAATACATCACGGCCGGATTAACCGGCGCAGCTGTCTTATTGCTGGGATTTATAATAGGCTTCAGCACCAAACGTCAACGTAAAAGGACATCGCTCCTATAAAAAGATGGTAACCGTTCACGGCTGTTGACTCTTAACGCATTGGAATTATTTTCTGTAAGTTCCCCAAGGCCACAAAATGGAATTTGAACCTGTTATCGGACTCGAAGTCCACGCCCAGCTAAAAACAAAAACAAAAATTTTCTGCAGTTGCTCAACCGCATTCGGCTCACCCCCCAACACCAATGTCTGCCCGGTTTGTCTCGGGATGCCCGGCACCTTGCCCGTCTTAAACAAAAAGGTTGTAGAATACGCCCTGCTAATGACCCTGGCAACCAATTGCAGCATCAACCGCCTGAACAGGTTTGCGCGTAAAAATTATTACTATCCCGACCTTCCCAAAGGGTATCAGATCTCTCAATATGAGCTCCCTATTGCCGAACACGGATATTTGGATATAGAAGTCAATGGTAACAATAAACGCATAGGCATCACCAGGATACATATGGAGGAAGACGCCGGAAAGCTCAGCCATGACCCGCACAGGCCATTGAGCATGATCGACTTTAACAGAACAGGAGTTCCATTAATCGAGATAGTGAGCGAGCCTGATATAAGATCTTCTGAAGAAGCCGGAGCCTACCTTAGACAACTGCATGCTATCCTCCGTTATCTTGACATCTGTGACGGAAACATGGAGGAAGGGAGTTTTAGATGTGACGCCAATATTTCAATCCGACCAAAGGGTGAGAAAAAATTAGGCACCAGGACCGAGTTGAAAAATCTGAATTCATTTAAAAATGTAGAAAAATCGATAGAATATGAAATATTCAGGCAGAAAGATATACTTCTTGACGAAGGCAGGATTATCCAGGAAACAAGGCTTTGGAATGCCGATACCAACAGAAGCACATCGATGCGCAGCAAAGAGGAAGCAAACGATTACCGATATTTTCCGGATCCCGACCTGGTTCCTATTCATATTGATGAAACATGGATCGATGCTTTAAAAAAAAATCTTCCCGAACTGCCTCAAGAAAAAAAAGAACGCTTTAAAACCGAATACGGACTCCCTTCCACCGATGCCGAAGTTTTAACATCATCCCGCGATATGGCGGACTACTTTGATGAATGCGTTAAACTATTTAACCAGCCGAAACAGATCGGCAACTGGATAATGGGACCATTGCTCGGCCTGTTAAATGCTGAGAATAAAACTATTTCCGAATCTACTGTTTCCCCTCACCATTTAACCGATATGCTTAAATTAATACACAAAGGCTTGATCAGCGGCAAGATCGCCAAGAAAGTCTTTGACGAGATGGCAAAAACCGGAAAAGCGCCCAAACAGATAGTGGAAGAAAAGGGACTCGTTCAGGTTACGGACAAATCGGAGATAGAAAACATAGTAATCAAAATAGTATCTGATAATCCAAAAGAAGCCGAGGCTTATAAAAACGGGAAAACCAAAATTTTAGGATTTTTTGTCGGTCAGATCATGAAGGCGACCAGGGGAAAAGCCAATCCTCAAATAGTTAATGAAATACTAAAAGAAAAATTGAAATAGTGTTCAAACAAAATAACATGGAGGCACAACATGGGATATAATACAGTACTTTTTGAAAAAGAGAATGATATCGCTGTTATCACTCTAAACAAACCGAAAAGCATGAATTCCATCAGCAATGAACTGATGAGCGAACTCAACAGCGTTCTTGACCTGATAGCTGCAGATAATGAAATAGCAGTTGTAATCCTTACCGGAAGCGAAAAAGTATTTGCAGCAGGCGCCGACATAAAGGAAATAGGCCAGATAAATACTCCCGTCAAAGCCCGCGTATTTGTCGAAACTATTCAGTCGCTCTTTAACAAGCTGGAACGCCTGCCGCAGCCGGTTATAGCTGCAGTGAGCGGGCTGGCCCTTGGCGGAGGGTGCGAAATGTGCATGGCCTGCGATATAAGAATCGCCGCTGATAATGCCTTGTTCGGCCAGCCCGAAATCAAAATCGGCGTTATTCCAGGGGCAGGCGGTACCCAGAGACTGCCGAGACTGGTGGGTATAGGAAGAGCCAAAGAACTCCTTTATACAGGAGACCCGATCAAAGCTGAAGAAGCATACCGCATAGGCCTTGTGAATAAGGTTGTTCCCCTTCCATCCTTGATGGATGAAGCCAGGACACTGGCATCAAAAATCGCCAGACAGCCCGGTTATGCATTAAAAACAACCAAAATAGTGGTAAATGATGGAATAAATATGGATCTTCGCACTGCCAATGCTTATGAAGCACGCAGTTTTGAACAGCTCTTTGCCACTGAAGATCAGCAGGAAGGCATGAAAGCTTTTGTTGAAAAAAGAAAGGCTAATTTTACAGGTAAATAATGCCCGACTAAAAATAGTGTTTTAATTGCATAAACTCACTATATTACCTTCGTTCCCAGGCTCTGCCTGGGAACGAATACTCAAATACTCTGGGGGCAAGTGTGAAAATAAAATTGACACCATATGCATGAGTTGCTATTTTTATGCATAAAGGAGGTCGACTATGAGAACAACACTTGATTTGCCGGAAGACCTGATCAATGAAGCCATGAATGCTACCAGCGTTAAGACCAAAACAAGAGTAATTATCATTGCCCTTGAAGAGCTTATCAGAAAATCAAAAATTTCCGGGATTAAGCAATACAAAGGAAAAATTGATTTGGATATTGATTTAGATTCAATCAGAGACCGCCAATGTCGGTTTTAGTAGATACCTCTATTTGGATTGAATACTTCAGAAATACAAATAATTTCGAAAAGTTGGATTTTTTAATAGATGAAAATCTTGTTATTACAAATGATTTAATTCTCGCTGAGTTGATTCCGTTCTTAAAAATCAGAAACCAACGAAAACTGATCAAATTACTATATAAAATAAACAAATTGGAAATTGTGGTTAATTGGCCACAACTCATCGATTACCAGTATAAATGTATAAAAAATGGCATAAAGGGAATCGGCATACCCGACTTGATAATTGCCCAAAATGCAAAACAAAACCACTGCAGCATTTATTCTCTGGACAATCATTTCAACCTCATAAAAAATATTCTAAAGATCAAGCTGGTATAAAATTTCATTTATCTATAGACGTTCACATAAATAATTTCACTGCGTTATTGGTCGTCGGAGTATTACAATAGGCATTCCTCCCTCTGGCCTTGTGACATATTTTAAAATCGGGTAATTATCTAAAAATCTATACCTCATAAAAGGATAGGAAAACCTGATATGGAATATATCGAAACCGAAGTTAAATTCCATTTAACAGATGTAAAATATCTCCGCGCCACCATTCTTAAACTGGGAGCCGACAGCAAGGGGAGAGTATTTGAAACAAACCTCAGGTATGAAAATAAAAACAATGGCCTAATCAAAAACAAATCCCTTCTACGGCTCCGCAAAGACACCAAAACGACTCTTACCTTCAAATCCAGGCTTGAATCGAAAGATAATGAATTCAAAAGTCTAAGGGAGCTTGAAGTAGAGGTCAGCGACTTTAACAGAATGAAACTTATCCTGGAAGCCCTGGGATTTCACCAAGAACAGATCTATGAAAAATACA
>JAERRQ010000354.1 GCA_016735355.1 Desulfobacterales bacterium
ATCATTTAATTGGGCTGTTTTATCAACCAGGGTCTTCATTCTTAAAAAATCCATGGCCAGAATCGGTTCTGTTATGCGGGCCGAAAGATTAACGCCAATGGAAATGCCGCGATTTCGATTCTCTTCCAGTAGAGATTCCGTCACGACCCTGCTAACGACAAATAAAATGACAACTCCCAGGAGCAGGAGTAGGGAAAACATTCCAAAATAAATCTTGCTGCGTAATCCTAATTTCATTATTTATCCAGGCTTATGCCCACCTTGTCAGCCAATTCTCTTACCGGGTCAAAATCTCTATCATCCGAAGGTATCACTCTGATGAAGTCAGCCGCTTCTAATATTTGCCGGTGCTCTTTTTGATTAAAATCAAGCTTCAATAGTGCTTTTCTTGTTTTTTCCACAATCCTGGGTTCTATACCCGCCCCGGCAGCATAAACCCAGCCCGGATACCAGCGGGTGTTGGCGATTACCCGAATTTCGTTGATATCTATTTTATCAGCAACCACGTTCAAGGTTCCTTCCCGGATGGTGCCCACATCATATTTCCCGGCATAAACAGCCAGAACTACTTTTTCCTGCTTGCCACCGGGACCTGGAGCAAAGGCAATTTCACTAAAATCCGTTTTTTGGATGCCATGGGCAATAAAATGGCCCAAGGGGTAAAGATAACCGCCGGCAGAAGTAGAATCAACAGCTAACCAGCTTTTGCCGCGGCAATCGGCAATCGTCTTGATAAGCCGGTTGTCCGCCCTGCAAATGATCTGGCCCCGAAAATTTTCCTGGTTATAATTTTCTGCGATACGCGCAAAAGCTCGTGCTCCATATTGGTGAGCAATTTTGGCATAAATAAAAGGATTGGAATAAGAAATGTCAATCTTGCCCTGACCGACCATTGTCATGTGCTGGTCAAAGGTGTCCGGGAATATCTGTTTTATATTAACACCTGTTTCTTTGCGTAAAAATTCTACCAGCTGGTGATGTCGTTGATAGGAAACCGTGTGGGAATATTGAGGAAGATAGGCATAGGTAATGACGCCCGCTTCTTCTTTGAGGCTTACCTGTTCTTTGTTGCTCAGGTCAACTTTAATTGCCGGCTCATCCTGGCTGCAGCCAACAGATATAAAAAGGCAGACGAGGATAAGACTGAAGATTTTTTTTGCATTCGGAAATTTATCCAGCATGATTTACACGTTGGCCTATAGACAGTTAGATAAATAAGTTTAGGCAGATTCAGGTGTTTTTTTTATAAACCGGCTATGGGATGTATTTAAAATCGACCAAAATATGTAGGTAATAATTAAGGATATAACAAACCAGAATACCGCGCCAATAGTAATTATTTCTCCATTGGATCGTGTGAACAGGAAAATATAGGGCTTGCCGAAATCGGTTATCATGCGGGCGGGTTTAAAGGCCTCATTTACATAGGCGGCCATCAATAAAACAGGTAAATAGGTTGTCAGAATGCTCTTTAAAAAGCCTTCAAAGAAATAATCATAGTAGATCCTGTTGAGTTTGGCCTGGTCGATATTTTTGGCAAGAGTTTTGCCTTTTTCGGGATCTTCACAGTTCAGGGCTTCCTGCCTGATATTAAACCAGTGCTGAAATTTTTTTTTCAGTTCGCCATAGCGTCGTGTATTATAAATCTTTTTAAAAAACTTCGTAAAGCAAACGGTGATCAGCGCAAGCACCCAGATCGCAAGTAAGGGGCCTAAAAGGTTCAGCGGGGCTAATATGATATTCAATAATCCGGTGAGGTAATGAACAACATCGATGATATTGAACCATATGATGTCTAAAAATTCATCCATATTTGAAAATTTCCCGTGGATTCAAGAACAAAATTTAAGGGGAAAGGGAAAACCCTTTCCCTCTAATTATTACAACTTACCTTATCACAACTTACCGGCTATATCCATATTTCAATCTTGAAAAACCTGAAGAACAAGAAAAACAGGGTAACGGCCAGAACGATTTTCAGCGTTTTTTCGCTGAACATCTTCTGAGCCCGGCTGCCCAGTGAGCCTCCAACAAACCCTCCGATAATAAT
>JAERRQ010000345.1 GCA_016735355.1 Desulfobacterales bacterium
ATCAAAACGTTACATTATTTTGTCACAATCCCCTTGCAGTAATTGCATTATAACTAATTGATTTTATAAATTATATGATAAATCTCAGAAAAAGAAGAGGTGTAAAAAAGCGTTACATTATTTGCATCTTATCAATAGCAAGCAAACATAAAGTATGGGAATGGTTTTACAGTGCGGCTGAAATGCGAATAGCATCTCATGTTATATACGATTATTTTCGGTATCAAATATACGTAGGTATTATTGGCACATGGATGTGGTTTACAGATGGCCACCTGTTACCTTTATATATCGAACGTGTAGATTACGAGTTTGTCCAAACCATACAAGATTCCAAATTGTCGTAGCAGGACAAACGCGTAATGCAACAATTCTAACTTTCCTTTACAAAATCAGACTTGCCGGCTCCACAGACTGGACATTCCCAGTCATCCGGCAAATCTTCAAATGCTGTCCCCGGCGCTACGTCACTGTCAGAATCTCCCTCGGCCGGGTCATAAACATAACCGCATAATTCGCATACATACTTAGACATAATAAATCTCCTTATAGTTTATTTAAAAATATTATTTGATACTATCAATTTTCGCTGCAACGTCCTTTCCGTAATCCTGAGCCATTGAGATGCCTCCGTCAAGATAGCTGGCTTTTAGCCTTAAAGAACCGCTAACCATATTCATTTTATAAATATTTTTCATGGTATCGTAGATTCGGTCGGGAGCCTCACCACTCCAGCCAAATGCTCCAAAGGATCCTCCAACCTTACCCTTCAAATCGGCTTTTTCGGCCAGAAATAAAAAAGTTTTCATACCATTAATCATCTCGCCATGATAGGTCGGAGATCCAAATAGATAGGCATCGTAGCCTGCAAGATCTCCTTCCTTTTTAATATCTTTTACATCAGCCATAGTTACATCAGCTGCCGCAATACGAAGACCTTCGGCAATAAGCTCGCCTATGGCCTTTGTCTGCCCCGCTCTGGTTGAATAAATAATAATTGCTTTTGACATTCTCTATTCTCCTTTACGCTTGTTTTAACTCAACAAGTTTATTGCTTAGTAAGTTTATATGTGCCATTTCCTCTTTAATAATATTATCAATCTTTTCTTTTCCAAAATCATCCGGAACAAGTGCCTTCATGCCAAGATAAAAGACTATGGAGTCTTTTTCTGCCAATAATGCCGCTTTCAGTATTTCCTCCATAGATGTAACGTCGATCTTTTTTTCAAAAAATACACGAATATCTGCCAGAGAACGAAGATAAAGAACGGCTTCATTATCAGGATCAAAAACGGTTGGCGCTTTTTCACCTTCTGAAAGCTGATTTCTCAAAAGGGCGAAGGTTTTTTGATGTTGGTCTTCCATTTTGGCAAGCTCAACAAGAAGTTCCTTGTTTGGAGATTTGTTAATCCCATCAGCAGCCTTTCGATAAAATTCAGCTCCATTTTTTTCGATCTGTTCTGCCATTTCAAATATTTCGTCCATGTTAAAAACGTATCCCATTATATTCCTCCCTGCCTTCATGCGGAGCCGCAGTTTTGCGGCATTATTTGTTTTATCCGGTTGTTTTCTTTTTTGAATGCCCTGGTATTGCGTTACCTTTGCGCGAATAAGGGTTCGCCCGAAGACTTTAGTCGTCAAGTATCTCCATTAGTTTACCGCAACAGGGGGGAATCTGATCCCCTTTTTCAAGTTCTACATATTTATTACATGTTTGGCAATAAGCCCTGCAGTCTTTGTCGGCATACACTTCAGGATATACATCTGAGCTGCTGCCTGGTGCGCCTTCCACCACAAATCTGGCAAACTCGTTTTTCTGCGAAATATACTCCCCAACAGGCACAAGTTTTTTATTAAACCGTGCACAGTCAACCAGCATCTTCCATAGCGTTTCAATTTTTTTTGTTTCATCGGCATTTTCAGGTGTAAATTCAACAAGATTTTTTTCAATATTTATTTTCATGGTTCTTCTCCTTATTTTAAAAAACTGTTATTTTTTTATTTTATTATGAATAATATCAAAAAATGTGCCATGGAGTTTTATTATGCTGTATATATTTATTATTTTTTCATCTTACTAAAGAATACCATGTAGATCTACACAGTTACAGTTTTTAGAAAAAGTAATAGGG
>JAERRQ010000315.1 GCA_016735355.1 Desulfobacterales bacterium
AGAGTATAGGCAATGTAGTATTTAAAAATATTGCTCACATATTGAACTGTTTCCCGGCCAATACGCTTGGCGGCAACTACTTCCACATTTCGAAACCAGACATTCGGATCCAAGCCCATCTTCTCCGCCTCCGCGCGTAATCTTGCCACTTTTGCCGGACCGGCATTGTAGGATGCTATGGCTAATAGCTGCTGATTGACTCTGGTCAGTTTGGGATCATTAAAATAATGATTTTCTATAAAATGAAGATATTTGGAACCCGCGTGTATATTTGACTCAAGTTTCTTTATATCAGGGATATTTACATTCTTATCTTTTGCTGTACTTGGAAGTAACTGCATAACACCCACAGCACCCACAGGGCTCTTTGTCGTTTGAATAAGCCTTGACTCCTGATATCCAAGGGCCGCAAGCATCAGGTAATCAAAGTCATACTTTTCACCATACTTTTCAAAATATACCACCATATTCTGAAAACGTTTCATCTCCTCTCCTTGAGCGGAGTTGGTTATATATTTTGTCTCCTTCAGGTACCTGTTAAAAAGTATATTACCAAGCAACGTGCCTTTCTTGTTCGTTTTTACGAATCCGTTGATCACTTTTTTGAGCTGTGGGCTATTTTTACGGATAGCCCAGGCAATCCTACCATCCGAGCGCAGTTTTATATCTTCATGAAGTTTTATTTTTTTAAAAATTCTTCCCCAGAATTTAGCCTTATGACTATCTACAATAGTTGAAGGGACAAGGCCGGCCTCGATCATCTCCATGATATCTTCATCCTCCAGATTATCATCGGCCACTATAATCTTAACCGGTTTTTTCCCGGTTCCTTTCAACACCCCATTTAATTGATTCAGACTCTCGTAATAGCTTGAAGATTTTCTCACCATTACCTCTTTGCCTGAAAGATCAAAAGAGGTCTTTAACTCCGGCTCGTTTAAACCACTGACAAGGATTTCATTAACACCCGTAAGAAAAGGATCAGAAAAATCCACTACCCTTTGACGGTCCTCCGTAATGGTCAGATTGCCCACAGCTACATCACCCCGTCCCTCTGTCAGATAATCAAGAAGATTTTCCCTAGCGGTTGGAATAATAACGGCATGACACTTCAGATACTTAGTTTTAAGCTGCTCATTAAGCTCTTTTTCAAATTGAGTGATTATGTCATGGGAGATACCACGGGGAGTGGCACCATCAAAAAAATAAAAGGTTTTACTGTAGGGAACAAGAAAACGAATAACCCTTCTTTCCACCATTTCTTGATAGTCACCAATCCATTTCTTGCCCGCTAACTCTTTATAGCTGGCAGAATCCGCTAAAGCGAGGAAAGTTGGTAATAAAAAAACTCCCACCAAGGTCAATAACTGTAATAAAGGTCGTTTCATCTTTTCACCTCAACTTTATAATTAACTAACCGATAAACGGGAAATAAGTCTGGATAGTACCTTAACCAAATCATTTTGAGTAATACTCTTTTCAGTGCCCCCTTGATGGATAAAAAAAGAAAATAATTTATAAAGTACTAAAATGATAAGAATTTGCTTTTTCAGCAAGATGCCCGAAAGGAGAAAAGTAGTCGCGTACCCCTCCTTTCACGCTTCAATTTGTAATATTTCTGGATGTTAATCCATTCAAAAGGATAATGTCAAAAAAAATCTATGCTCAAAAGGAGACAGAAATGTGACAAAAGGCCGAATTTACTGTAGCCTGTAAGATTTCAGTGCCTCGTGGTTGCGGCAAAAAACGCTATTCTGAAGCGTTGTCAAAAGGTGATCGGGTTGAAATCCGGAGATTGTGTGTTCCTTTTTTGTGAAGAAACATAAAACATGTACCGGACGGAATCCTAAAATTGGTGAAAAGATTACTGTACCTGAGAAGAAGCTTCCATTTTTCAAATGTGGGAAAGCATTGAGTAGGCGGGTGGACAAATAAAAATGAAACAAGAAATCGAGGTAAAGGTGCTGATCGTTGGATGATTCACTTGTAGGGGAAGAAACATATTCAACTTTTGTGATATTTTTTAAATAAAGTAAGGGGGGGTATCCACCTATCTGGCCTTGATTGGTTATAACAAACTGATTTAATTGATATTTTTATCACATATAAGTCAGGCCAATCATTTTGGATAGAAATGACATAAAATCAATGAAATAGCCGTTTCTGGGGGCAATAAAGTAGATACCCCCCTTAAAGTAATTTAAAAAAATGTGGGTAGTCATCAGGAAAACTGTATACAAAATGAAAAAAATTAGGTAAGTACAACGGGCAGGTTGCTCAAAAACTGAAAACAGTTTGGGGATATATTTTCACAGAATTGACATTTTTATTATGTTAAAAACTGATTCTGATTGTTTTTCCGTGTAAGAATCTGTGTGAGAAAAACTTTCCAAAATCTGCTAAAGCATGGAAATTTGAATGTAATAAATTCAAACACTTATAGTAATTTGAGGAGGTTAGAAAGCTCTGAGGTTCTGACTACGAATGTGTAGATCGCCCGTTCGAATCGAGCCGGGCGTACCATTAAAATCGAGGGGTTAGCCGATTAATCCCTTTTTGTCGTGATACTACCATTATCCTACCGATTTCCCAAAAACTGTTTTTTCCAATCTTGTCGCTGACTCCTGATTTACAGGCTTCATCAAATGGGTATAAAAATTCAGTGTCATGATCGGGGTAGAATGCCCAAGTTGAGATTGAATATATTGTCTCCTTAGTTTAATAAGAAGCTTTGAGCATATATGCCTTCAATCATGCACTGTAAAAATCCTGGAAAGTGGTTATAGATACCTAATAAAGGCTGAGAAAAAAATGAGTTTTGAAAATTTGGATTTAATAGATGAGTTATTACAAGCAGTTAACAAGCTAGGATTTGTTGAACCAACGCCCATCCAGACAGATGCAATTCCTGAAATTATTGGAGGTGAAAGGGATCTTGTAGGGCTTGCCCAGACCGGAACAGGTAAAACAGCAGCTTTTGGTTTGCCCATGATCCAGCTAGTTGACTTTGATCTGAAACATATTCAAGGGGTGGTGATTTGCCCCACCAGGGAACTCTGTTTGCAGATTTCATCTGATATTAAACAATTATGCCAATATGTAAATAATGCAAAGGTTGCTGCCGTTTATGGAGGCGCCAGTATTGAAACACAGAGGAATCAGATCAAAAAAGGTGCTCAGATTATTGTTGCAACACCAGGGAGATTGCTTGATCTTATTAATAGAAAAATAGCAAAGCTTTCTAAAGTCTCGTATCTGGTTCTTGATGAAGCGGATGAAATGCTCAATATGGGATTTCAGGAAGATATAGATGCCATTCTTAGAAATACGCCATCACAAAAAAAAACCTGGCTGTTTTCAGCAACAATGCCCAATGAAGTTGCAAAAATTGCAAAAAAATATATGGAAAATCCAGTTGAGATAACCATAGGCAAAAAAAATAGTGGGGCTGAAAATATTTTGCATGTGAATTATATCGTTAAAGAAAAAGACAGGTATCAGGCATTAAAACGAATTATTGATTATTACCCGGATATTTATGGCCTTGTGTTTTGTCGCACACGAAAAGATACACAGGAAGTAGCAGAAAAACTGATCAAAGACAACTATAATGCTGAAGCCATTCATGGTGACCTTTCCCAGGGAGTACGCGATAAAGTTATGAGAAGATTTAAAACCAAATCCATTCAGATTCTTATCGCAACAGATGTTGCTGCCCGCGGGATAGATGTTCAAGATATCACCCATGTCATAAACTATAAACTCCCCGATGAGGCGTCAAACTATACTCACAGGAGCGGCAGAACTGCAAGAGCTGGGAAATCAGGAACCTCCATAGCCATCATCAACTCACGGGAAAAAAGCAAACTTCAGTTTATACAAAAAAAGGCAGGGGTTAAATTTAATTATGCAAAAGTCCCGGAAGGATATGCAATTTGTGAGAAACAGCTCTATTCCATGACTAACAAAATGGTAGAAGTTAAAGTGGATCATGAAGCAATCGGACGTTTCCTGCCGCCGGTCTATAAGACATTAAGCGACCTTACAAAAGAAGAGCTCATTCAAAAGTTTGTTTCAATTGAATTTAACCGCTTTCTTTACTATTATAAAGGTTCCAAAGATATAAATGTATCATTGACAACAAAAAAAGATTCCCATCGTCCTGCAAAAAAAAGACGACACCAAAAAAAATTAGAACCTGGAAAATCGAAACGGTTTTTCTTAAATACAGGCTCCAAAGATAATCTACAAAAAGGCGCTGTGATAAGAACTCTATGCAGCAGAGCTGGGATTAGCTCTGAAAATATTGGTGCTATAGAAATTATGCGGGAATGTTCTTTTTTTGAAGTTGAAGCAAATGTTGCGGATAACGTATTAAAATCAATGCAAGATGCAAAAATAGACGGGCGAAAGATTCAGGTTCAATATGCCGAAAACAAGAAATCGAAAACCAAACGATATAAAAAAAGTAAAAAGAGAAAGAAAAGTTAAAATACAAGATTTATTAATTACTTGAGAGTCCAAAGTTCTGCCGTCATGCCGGACTCGATCCGGCCCCCAGCCTCATTACGCTGTTGGAATTATTTTGGATTCCGGCTTTCGCCGGAATAAAGTTCAACTTTAAAACTCAAGGAGGCCAAAAATGTTCAAAGGGAGCGTAATCATTTCCATAGGGCTGTTTATTTGTCTTCTTATTTGTATTCTGGGGCCCCTGCCTACAGGATCTTACGAGCAGGCAATCGCACAGAAAGCCTTAGAAACGGCCGGCAACAATGACGTTGTGAAAGAATTGGCCTCCGAAAAGGTAGGCATAGATGCCAGTGAATTGCTTAAGCACATCAATGCGACTGTCAAGGATAGCAAACGCTATATAAACGCAATGAAGACGGCCAGTGACGAGGATATCCTTGTCATGCAACTGCAGTTCTTCTCACTCCAGCAACGCATGATAAATGACGTACATAAGCTGACAGATGCCATGCTGGATCAGGAAAAAAAGGGCAAGCAACCTGAGCTGCGCCGGGAGGTGGAGGCGGCGCTCACTCGTATAACACCCCGCCTATGGATTAACATCAACCATCTTCGTGGTGAGGTCGATGCGGTTCGTGCGCGTAGAATTAAGGCCAAGGTGGAAGAACGACTCGCCATTGAAAATGAGGTACTCAAGCTTACCGCACGTTTGGATAAGATGTACGAAATGAGTTTATCCCACATTGAAAAGATGGATCAGGCGGGTATGGATACCGGCAAGGCAATGGCAACCTTGACCAGGTTACTGGCAGAACGGGCGGACGAACTCTACGGCCGCATAGCGCTCGCTATCGATCGCTTCGACGACCTGGAAATGCGCCGCAAAGAAATTCCGGACGATGCCGATGTTGCCAGGCTGCTCATTGCAGCGGCCAAAAGCCTGGACACCAACACGGCCAGCATGGAGGCCAGCATTGGGTTGATGAAAGCGCTCAAATTGGACACAAATCCGTATCGCGCACAACTGGTCCAAGCAACGAAAGATATCAGTTCCGGATTGTTTGATACTGGAGTGGCCCTCAGTATTGCCGGCCATGCCATGAAAAGGGTTACATCATGGATCTTTGACAAGGGGCCCACAGTTTTCCTTAAACTGTTGTTATTTTTTGGTATTATTTTTCTCTTTAGTTTTGCCAAACGCATGATGCGAGCCGGTCTCGAGCGAGCAATTGATGCGTCCAATCTAAATCTTTCCCGGCTGGCCCGCCGCATGATTATCTCGGCGGCATCCAACCTTGTCTTTATCTTCGGGGTGCTGATTGCGCTTTCACAGCTGGGCATCAGGCTGGGACCACTTTTAGCCGGTCTCGGTGTCGCCGGCTTTATCGTCGGCTTTGCCCTGCAGGATACCCTTAGCAATTTCGCTTCCGGCATCATGATTCTGCTCTACCGACCATATGACGTGGGTGATTTAATAGATGTCAGCGGTGTTTTCGGTAAGGTGGACAAGATGAACCTGGTCTCTACCAGCATTTTAACGCTGGACAACCAGATGATTGTGATTCCCAACAACAAGATTTGGGGAGACGTGATCAAAAATATCACCGCACAAGATATTCGTCGCGTAGACATGGTATTTGGAATCGCTTATAGTGATGACGTATCCAAGGCGGAGACGATCCTCAACGATATCCTTAAATCACATGATAAGATCCTCGATGATCCGGAGCCGATGGTTCGTCTCCACACTCTGGGTGAATCGTCAGTGGATTTTGTGGTCAGGCCCTGGGTCAAGTTCGACGATTACTGGGATGTCTATTGGCATGTGACTAAAGCTGTGAAGCTGCGATTTGATGAAGACGGCATTTCGATTCCGTTTCCGCAACGCGATGTTCATGTATACAATAATAGCATAGCCACTACGGGCGCCGGCATAGCATAAAAGAGAAAGTCCCCTGTACTTCAACCCTAACCGCCTGATGAGATGGAAACAGGTCACCGAGACGAAGCTCCGTAAAATTCGACAGGTTGCCGAGCTCAGGCGGTATTGTGCCGCTTGGTTGATTGGAATAGAGATTAGGAACGTGGACAAAATAACTTCCCCAACTATGCATCACAGCTTCAGGCCATCTTTGCCCGATTTGAAATCCCAAAAATAAAGAATCAATATATCAAGGAACGTCCCCCCTGTTACACCTTTTTTTTTGTAGCTTTTTTGTATTGAATCCGGTAGGATTTTGTTTTCGATTTTTGAAAAGAACCTTCAAACGTATTCATTTAATAAGTTATTCACCCAAAGGATATATCATGCCCGAGCAGCATTCCGAAGTCCGAACAAATGAACAGGTAAAAAATTTAATAAAAAAAGGCGTAATAATATCCAATCCCGAAACTGTATATATCGGCGAAGAGGTTGATATAAACAGAATTTCAGGCAACGGGGTTGTTATCTATTCCGGGTGTAAAATTTTCGGAAGCTCTACTTTGATTTTACGAAATTCAAAAATAGGGTTTGAAGGACCCGTAACTGTGGACAATTGTTTTATCGGCCCGGAAGTTGACCTGAAAGGAGGTTTTTTTAAGCAAGCGGTTTTTTTAAAAAAATCTTCCATGGGATCCGGTGCCCACGTGCGGGAAGGGACTATTCTTGAAGAGGATGCCGGCGGCGCCCATACGGTTGGGTTAAAACAAACGATTCTCTTTCCGTTTGTAACTTTGGGCAGTCTTGTTAATTTTTGTGACTGTTTTATGTCCGGCGGAACCAGCAGAAAGGATCACAGCGAGGTCGGTAGTTCCTATATTCATTTTAATTATACCCCCAACCAGGATAAGGCCACCCCTTCACTCATTGGTGATGTACCGCGCGGAGTCATGCTGGATCAGCGGCCTGTATTTCTCGGAGGGCAGGGAGGGCTTGTGGGGCCTTGCCGTCTGGCATTCGGGACTATTATTGCCGCCGGGTCGATCTGCCGAAAAGACGAAATCAGGGGAAACAGGCTGATTATCACGGATGCAGTTAAAAGCGGTAATATTCCATTTTTACCCGGCCGATATCAGAACAATAAAAAAATTTTGCGAAATAACATTATATATATTGCAAACCTTATTGCTTTAAGAGAATGGTATCTGCATCTACGTTCAATGTTTGTTTCAGATGATTTCCCGGACGCCCTTTTATCGGGGTTAAATGAGAATATCGGTCTGGCCCTGGATGAAAGGCTGAAAAGATTAAAGGAGGTCTGCCTGAAGATTCCTGAATCCGGTCTCTATACTTCATGGCCGGCGATTAAGGAAATATTAGATAATGAGAAATACCACAAAGGGGATGCCGGGCTGAGAGATAATTTTCTCGAGAGGATTCGTTCCATTATATTGCAAACAGGTAAGGATTACATATCTGTGATAAAAAATCTTAACGCTGATGATAAAGCAAAAGGGACAACCTGGCTCCAGGGGATTGTTGACAATATAACATTAAAAATAAATATAACTTGAATGTAAAGCACTAGGTAATATAAATGCTCGTAATATAAATGTTCGGAAACAATACGAACAAACAGGAGAAAAGATTCTATGCTTTTTAAAATAAGCCGAATCGGGCGGACTTACAGACATATGCAGCGATACCGTCAAATTGTAACAGTGCTGATAAAATACGGTTTCGGAGATTTGGTGGATGTTTTGAAGATCGAGCAATACCTGGAGATCGGCTTAAAGATTGTCTCCCGTAAGCGCAGGGGAAAGATAGAATCTTTGTCGCGCGCTGAAAGGGTCAGGATGGTATTGGAAGAGCTGGGGCCTACTTTTATTAAAATGGGTCAGATTCTTTCTACCAGGCCGGATCTTCTGCCGGTTGAATACATCAAAGAACTTCCCAAGCTGCAGGATGATGTGCCCCCGTTTCCTTTCTCCGATGTTAAAAAAATTATCGAAAATGAATTTAAAAAACCTGTCAACGAAATTTTTTCGGGATTTGACGAGCACCCGGTCGCAGCCGCTTCCATCGGACAGGTACACAAAGCTGTGAGTCTGAACGGAGAAAGGGTGGTTGTAAAGATACAGCGTCCCGGCATCAAACGTATAATTGAAGTAGACCTGGAGATAATGCTCCATCTGGCCGGCTTGATGGAAAGACACCTGGAAGGATGGGATATCCACCATCCGACAAAAATAGTGCAGGAATTTGCCTCAACCCTGGAAAAAGAACTCGATTATACTCTTGAATCTGCTTACATGGAGCGTTTTGCCAGGCAGTTTGAAGGTGACACGCGGATTCATGTTCCAAAAATATACAAAGAATTCACGACAAAATGTGTCCTTACCATGGAATGTATTGAGGGAGTAAAATCTTCAGATCTGGATGAATTGGAAAAAAACGGGCTGGATCGGTTTAAAATCGCCAGGGTCGGTTTTGATCTTATAATGGAACAGATTTTCGTGAATGGTTTTTTTCATGCGGATCCTCACCCGGGCAACATTTTTATTTTACCCGGCAATCTTATCTGCTTTATAGATTTCGGGATGATGGGGCGTATAAATTTAAGAAGCAGAGAGGATTTTGCAGATTTAATATTAAGCATTGTCAAGAGAGATGAGATAAAAGCGGTAAATGCTATTCTCAATCTCACCGAATATGATGATTCACCGGACTATCACTCCCTGGAGAGGGATGTTAGCGAATTTATGGATAAATATTGTTACAGGCCTTTAAAGGAAGTGGAACTTGGCAACCTGTTGCATCAGTTGCTTGAGGTGACTACCAGACACCGGCTTAATATACCTCCCGATCTTTTTCTTATGATAAAGGCTTTGAGCACTATTGAAGGACTGGGCACTAAACTGGATCCGGATTTTGATGTTGCAAAACAGGCGGCTCCTTTTGTACGCCGATTACACATAAATCGCTTTAATCCTCGTAGAATAATAGAAAACATGGCTGATTCCGGATCAGAACTTTATCATCTTTTGCAGGAGGTACCCGGTGAGATTCGCGATATACTGAAGATGATAAAACGGGGTACCATCAAAATGGAATTCGAGCATCGGGGCTTAAAGCCAATGCTCGTCACCCATGACAGGATCAGCAACAGATTAGCATTTGCCATAGTGCTGGCATCCCTGATTATCGGGTCCGCCTTGATCGTTTTGTCGGATATTCCTCCCAAATGGCACGAAATACCCGTAATAGGTTTAATCGGCTTTATCTTCGCAGGAATTATGGGCTTCTGGTTGCTGATATTAATTTTACGAAGCGGCCGGATGTAGCGACCGGAAGGTCAGGTAGAATCCATCATCCGTACCCATAAAGCTTTCCTCTCCCCATTTAAATGCCAATAAATGGGGCTCTATTTTTATAAATAAACAAGAAAATATAGCGATAGCTGCTGAACTTTTCGGGCTCAACAGCCACCGCCAAGCTAACCGCAAGCGGTCAGCTTGGCGGTATTTTAACTTTACGTCTCTAACCGTAAGAAGGCTCAGTTTTTTCTTTTCCGGCAGATAAAAGATCCCTATATGCATTTCCTAGCCTTTGTGCAACAACTCTTCCCAATCTTCTTAAGATTATCAGCCCTGCTTTCGGATGATGGTCGAATATTATGTTTAACCTCCCTTTTTCTATTTTAAGCACTTTGATATCCGTTGCACAAACCGCAGAAGCAGTATAGACACCCGATTCAATCATAGCAGACCAACCAAGAACCAACCCGGGATCACTGTGCTGGTATACTATCGTGCCGCCATTTTTTATAACCTGATTAACTGTTCCTTCTTCCAAAATGTACATAAAATTCGCTTTTTGTCCCTTTTCACACAACAGAGTATCCTTGCTATAAGTTTCTTCTGAACAAATACCCGCTATTTCATTTATTACATCGCCATCTATCCCTTTGAAAAGTTCGATTTCTTTAACAATCATTTTTCTCCTCCTTTCTATAATGAGACCATTTAAACAGATTTATTTTCATTCCGGTTCATGGAAGGCGAAAATTTAGGACAACACTTCAGTTAATATAGCGCAAGAATAAATCAAAAGTGATCTAAAGCTTGAATTCGTATAAAATTTGAATCTGAGGCAGAGATTTAGCAACAGGGTAAGTTATTCAAAAGGTCTCGTAAGTTAATAAAACTTATACGGACATCTAACTTAGTCTTTAAGAATGAATAAACTTCTACTAAATAAAATAATGAAGGATCCTATGGTTGTCAATAATTTTCGATATGTTCAAGAGGGGAACCGATTTGACATTTTTTGATTAAAATCCAGGTATTTTAATTTAATATAGTTATGCTATCCTGAGGTCTCAAGTTATAAAATCTTGCGAATTCAGACATACCGTTCAACATCGCGGAAAAAGTCCTGATCTCTTTAAAAAAACTACTGCTGGATATGGATGCTGTTGATTGATATGGAAAAAGGCTTGCCTGCTGCTTATTGGGCGCCCGCGACACGGCAACCGGTAAACAATTGTGGGACGCCCTGCGGGACAAAGAAATCAAACAAGGGATGACAGATTTCTGGAAACCTTACGAGCATTTCATTCCAAGCGACATACACATACAATCGAAAGCAGAAACGTACACAGTTGAAGGCTACAACAGTCTGTTTCGTCATTTTCTTGCAAGACTCAGAAGGAAGACTAAATGTGAATCGTCATCTTCTCTTTTTACTTTTGGAATATCCATTTTTTATAACAGGCAATTTGAATAAATCAGGCGACAGCAATTTGCAAAGGGGTTATCTCATTCTTGATTTTTTTCATATTCTGTCGGGCAATTTTGAGGTCATAACTGACTTGTAGATTCATCCAGAATTGTGCAGTGGTGTTAAAGTATGTAGCCAGTCTAAGAGCAGTATCAATACT
>JAERRQ010000072.1 GCA_016735355.1 Desulfobacterales bacterium
GCCATAACCATCTTTAAAGCGTGCCGGGGTGAAACGGTTCTCCATCATTGTAAGCTCAGCGCCTACTTTCATGCACATAGTGTACGTGGAACCTGCGTTCCATACCGGATACCATGCTCGGCCTTTACCTTCGCCGACACTTCTGGGCTGATAAATATTAACGGCTCCACCGCAGGCAACCATCATGGTTTTACATTTAATGATATATACCTTATTCTCACGAACCGAAAAACCTACCGCGCCCGCAATCTGATTCTCTTTATTGGCATCCAGGAGCAGTTCAACGATAAAAACACGCTCAAGAATATTATCCTCGCCAAGAGCCAGTTTTGCAGCTTCAGCAACTATCCTTTTGTAGGATTCACCGTTGATCATTATCTGCCATTTACCGGTTCTGACCGGAGTTGCTCCGCCTTTCAGAGTACCTTGTTTCTGACCTTTTTTACCGTCCAGATTTTTGCCGTCATCGGTTTTTTTCCATACCGGAAGGCCCCATTCTTCAAACAGATGAACTGAATCATCAACATGATTACCCAGATCAAAAATCAGATCTTCACGAACAATACCCATCAGATCGTTTCTGACCATGCGGACATAATCGTCAGGAGTGTTTTCTCCTACATATGTATTAATAGCTGAAAGGCCCTGTGCTACAGCCCCGCTTCGTTCCATGGCAGCCTTGTCGCACAGCAGTATCTTCGTGTCGTCCGACGCCCATTTCTTTATTTCAAAGGCAGTCCCGCAGGCAGCCATGCCGCCGCCCACAATAAGAATATCAACTTCGCGTTCTTCTACTTCCGGATCTCTTACGGCCTTAAGCTCACCCAGTGGTGTATTAGGTAATGCCATATTATATCCTCCTTATAAAAATATATATTTTCAATATTATTTTTTAGAAATATCCGACGATTAAACAGTCTCGATAGGTGTTTTAAGGGCCATGCCGTCCGCCTCTTCAGTAGAGAGGAGTTCACTTTCAAGATCCTTTCCTTTAAGATCAGAATAAGCATTGGCTGAGCCTTCAGATGTTGTACGAATGGGAAACTTGAAACGTTTGATAAGGCCGTTCCTGAATTTACAGGTCCACATAACATCTTCGGTACCCAGCATGGGCATAATACTGCTTCCAAGAGGAACGAAATCGGAATAACCCCTTACTTCAATTGCCTGGGTGGGGCAGATCTTTACACATGAGAAACATTCCCAGCACTGATCCGGCTCCTGATTATAAGCCTTCATAGCATTTGGTTCTAGAACCATAAGGTCATTGGGGCAAATATACATGCAAGCTGTCTTATCCCCGCCTTTGCAACCATCACATTTTTCAGCAATTACAAAACTTGGCATTTATTAAACCTCCTAAAATTGGTTTTCCCAAAATTATAGTTAAACTACCATTAATTCAAAATAGTACAATTTTTAAGTTAACTGCACCCCCTTTCATTAGTGAAACGTCAATACTCAATTTTCAGGCTTTCCGCCTTTAATTTAAATTAATAAAAAAAATTAAAAAAAAAATTCATATAAAATGAATCAATTCTCTTGATTAAAAGAATGATTTATTATTTAAGAGGTTACTTGTCAAGTACTTTTGGATAAACAATTGACCGCCGTCAATAATTCTCTAAGCTTTTTTATGGTGACAGAATCTGTACACCTGTTACCTAAATAATTCTTACTTAATCTATACTTCTTGCAAAGAATAAAATAATTATGAGCGATTTTATACCGATTTCAATAAAAAATACATTTAATTTCTCATGCAATGACGACCTCGCATGTTTTAATCAATGCTGTAGAGACCTTAACCAGTTTTTAACTCCGTACGATATCCTTCGAATAAAAAAAAATCTTGATATGCCGTCCGATATATTTTTGGGGAAATATACTACAGAGCATTACGGCCCCGAAACCGGACTTCCGGTGATTTCGCTGAAAGCCGATTCAGATGATGGTTTAAAGTGCCCCTTTGTCACTTCTACCGGTTGCCGTATCTACAAAGACCGCCCTTCTTCATGCAGAATGTACCCTCTTGCGCGGGGTCTTGCGCGATCGAGAGAAACCGGCATATTAACCGAACATTATATGATTTTAAAAGAGGATCATTGCAAAGGTTTCCGGAACGGTCAAACACGGACCGTGGAACAATGGATCGCAGATCAGGGAATTGCCGTTTATAATCGGATGAATGATATGCTCCTTGAAATCATCAGCATGAAGAATCGTTTAATGCCCGGTCCGCTCGATATCAAATCGAGACTGACGTTTCATACTGCCTGTTATAATCTTGATATCTTCAGAAAACATATATTTGAAAATGGTATTATGGACCATCTGGATTTGAATCCGGAAACTCTGGAATCCGTAAAAAGCGATGATACCATGTTATTGGAATTAGGACTTCAATGGATTAAATATAATCTTTTTGGAGATCGGAATTCCACAGCCTTTCAGGGAACTGGAAGAAAATAATATACCCATATAGTGCAGATTTTTTGTTCGTCTCCAAGGCGCGATGGCAGGTGCATAGTGAGCTATGCACCTGCCCTCCGAATTAATACAAATCATATAATCTTGACTTGGAAACCACATAATGTCATTTTCAAGTCAAGATCAATCCAATTTTTATATGACTCAAAATCGACACTCAGGGTTCATACTGAACAACTTGGTATTTTATCAATCGGCCCGTCATAGACAACAGGTTCAATTCCGAGCTTTTTTAATTCTGCTCCAGGCCTCTCTCCGATCCTGGTAACGTAAATTCTGGCGCAGTCCTTTAAAAGATTCGATGTCTTATTAAGTTTCTGCTGGTCAAAATCGTGATTCGGATCGCCGACTGAATATTTCTCAGCCAGACGTTTTTCAACAAATGTTAATTTGTCGTCAACGTCATATATTAAAAATCTTTCAGCTTTGCCAAAGTGGTCGTTTACGGTTTTTCCGTCCGTTGAAACCACGGCAATTCTTGAAGTAGCCATTCTTAGCTCCTTTCCTGCTTTTTACGCAGGCAAATCAACTGTGTTGTTGACCATTTCTGTTTTTTATAAAAATTGAGAGCATTAACATTATTTCCGTCAGCCAGAAGCTGCATTCTTTCGGCGCCCTTTTCTACTGCCCACTTTTCGATTGACAGCAATATTTTTTTGCCTATCCCCTTCCCCTGATATGATTTGGCAACCACCATATCCTCGATTAATGCAGCCATCCCACCTTCCGCTGTCGATACAAGCAATTGAGCGCTGCACATTCCCATGACTTGCTTTTCTGATGCAGCAACCATGATGCAGCGATTTTGATTATCGCTTAGCATCATGGAAAGGCCGTGCCGCTGAGCAGCCTCCTTAAAGATAAAATCTTCCTCAATGGAAAACAACTCCTCAAGAAGCCCGATTATTTGATTTATATCCGCGGGCATAGCCTTTCTGATAACAATTGTAGATGCCATAATATAAATTATAATAAAAAATTCGATGCCGCCTCACCATCCTCCAGGGCATCAAGAACTTCATCAACCGCATCTTCGCTTTCTATATTGCCGTACCAGTAATTTTCCGGATATATCACCATAACAGGTCCATCGTCACACTGTTTCATGCATCCGGTGCTTGTCAGCAATGCGTCTAAGCCCCTATCTAATATTTCGTTTTCTATATACGGCAATAAGTCTGTTGATCCTTTTTTACTGCACTTCCCTTTTATCTCACCGGATGCTCTGAAACTTGAACAGACAAAAATATGATGTTTCGGTTTTTCCATTTAGTACTCCTCCGTTATAGTAATATGCGTTCCCACGGAAGACCGTGGGAACGAGAAAATATAAAAAATATTAGGCCCAATTATGCCTTACATACACCCCATCCCCGTGCCTTCGCACGGCCGGTTGCATGCATCGACATCCCGCCTGACCATGTAGTTCATGCTGTAGCCTTCAAAAACGGCTTCGACGGCTTCATCTATCATCCCGTCCAGTTCGAGGATGTCGATTCCTTTTTTTGAAATAACCTCCC
>JAERRQ010000158.1 GCA_016735355.1 Desulfobacterales bacterium
TTTCCGGAACAGGTTCCATACAGCAGGTCGATAAGATACCATCTCATTTTAAAAAAATTTTTGTAACAGCGCATGATATTTCAGCCGAATGGCATGTAAAAATTCAAGCTGCATTTCAAAAATTTACTGATAATGCAGTTTCCAAAACAGTTAATCTTTCTTTTGATGCAACACCTGAAGATATTGAGCGAGCCTATCTATCGGCATACCATAAGGGCTGCAAAGGTGTAACAATATATAGATATGGCAGTCGTGACAGACAGGTGCTGAATATTGAAGCTGCTGCCGGAGGAGCAGAAAAAATTGCGCCCAGATCGAGACCGGTGCGGACACATGGCATTACGGAACGTATCAGCACCGGATGCGGCAAACTATATGTTACAATTAATTATGATGAAAAAGGGATGTGTGAAGTATTTGCCCAGATGGGTAAAACCGGAGGATGTGCTTCTTCCCAGATAGAAGCCGCCGGCAGGTTAATATCCCTTGCCTTGCGCTCAGGTGTTAAAGCAGAAGCTATAGTAAGACAGCTTACAGGAATCAGGTGTCCTTCACCGGCATGGCAGGACGGCAGAATGGTACTATCATGTCCGGACGCAATTGCCCAGGTTTTGAAAGGTCTGTCAGGTTCGGATCTTGTTGAAAAGAACCCTATGATTGGTGTCTGTCCTGAATGCAGCGGCTTATTGGCGCATATGGAAGGGTGTCTTGTTTGTCATGCTTGCGGGTTTTCAAAATGCAGTTAAGGCCTATTGTTTGCTCCACCCGTGTTCGCCCACAAGCTTGACAAATCTGCATCCTCCAAGATTAGTGGTATGTATGCCATCCTGGTCCCTGTGGAGTTTAATAAGTTCCTGGGAAAAACTGTCTCCCACAGGTAAAATCATGCGGCCGCCGACAGCAAGCTGATCCACCAGGGTTTTTGGTATTTCAGGAGCTCCGGCTGTAATTATGATTGCATCAAAGGGGCTTTCGTCCTGCCAGCCTGTGGTTCCGTCGGAATATTTTGTAATTATATTGTGATAGCAGAGTTTATCAAAAAGTTGGCGTGCTTTTATATAAAGAGAATTTATCCTCTCTATCGTATAAACTCGAAATACAATTTCAGCAAGTATTGCGGCCTGATATCCTGAGCCGGTTCCGATTTCAAGCACCCGGTCACCTTTATCCAGCTGAAGAGACTGGGTCATCTCTGCAACAATATACGGCTGCGAAATGGTCTGCTGTTCTCCTATGGGAAGAGGAAAATCACCATAGGCCTGATCCATCAGGGCTTCACTTACAAACATGTGTCTGGGCACATTGCGCAAAGCAGCTATAACCTTGGGATCGCTTATGCCGCGGGATACGATCTGTTTCTCAATCATGTTATCGCGCAGCCGTTTATATAACAAAGGCTCTTTTTGCATTTTAAGTCAGTTAGCAGATCGACCAGTTTGCGTCAAGAATTTTACGTTTGAAAATCAAGAGCCTATACTGATAAGAAAGGATAAATGAATACAACAAGACATCTAATTGTATCTATCTTGATAACTATTATTATAACGGCCTCCGGTACTATAGGATATATGCTGGTCGAGGACTGGAATTTGGCAGATTCAATCTATATGACTGCCATTACATTATCTACGATAGGTTATGGAGAAATACATCAACTGCATGGAGCCGGGCGTATCTTTACAATTTTTCTGATTGTTTTTGGTGTGGGTTTAAGTCTGTATGTTGCCGGCGCTTTAGTTCAATTTATAGTAGAGGGACAAATACGAACCATCCTTGGGAGGAGAAGATTGGACAAACGGATAAATCGTTTAAAAAATCACTATATTATTTGCGGCTATGGCCGTATTGGGAAGGTCATTTGCGATAGCTTAAGAAAGAAACCGTTCAAAGTAGTGGTGATCGAGAAAGATAAGGAGCTGATCCCGTTTATGGAAGAGGATGGGCTGCTTTATATTAGCGGAGACACGGTTGATGAATCAAACCTGCTGAAAGCCGGAATAGACCGGGCAAAAGGGGTTATAGCAGCGCTTGCCACAGATGCCGACAACGTCTTCCTGGTATTGACTGCCAAGCAGCTTAATCCCGAAATTTTCATTATGGCTAGAGCCGGCAACAATGACGTTAAATCAAAGCTCACGGCAGCAGGAGCCGACATCGTTGAATCGCCATATGAAATGGGAGCCGAAAATATGGCGCAAAAAATTATAAGACCGGCAGTGACCGGCTTTTTAGATCTGGCGCTTACGCATCGGCGTAAAGATATTCAGATGGAGGAAATCTTGGTAAGTCCTTCATCACCCTTGGCAAATGTCATGTTAAAAGATTCGGGCATAAGGCAGGAATACAACCTGATAATAATTGCTATCAAAAAAGCAGACGACAAAATGTTGTTTAATCCTTCTTTTGAGACAAAAATTAAAGCAGGTGATACCCTTATCGCTGTTGGAGAAGATAAAAACCTGCAACAGTTGGAAAAAGCGCTGAATCCTTAAAATTGAGCGGTTAGCCTTTAGCTGTTAGCTTAATTTCGAGGCTAACAGCTAATCTCTCAACTATGCGGCCTTGTTTAATTCAGCAATGGCTGTTTCATCAGCAGTTTTCTTATAGCATATAAGCCCGCATTGCAGGCCCCTGGCGGCTTCTTTGCGGGCCATATCTTCGGAAAAGCCTTTTTCCAGTTCTTCCGCTGTTTCCGGATCCGGAGTGGAGCTTAACGGCATAATTACTCGCGGAACAGCCTTTACAGCTTCAAGGTGATTGACATTTTGAATTAAAGATTGGGGCGTAACCAGATTTTCCGGAACCGAAACCCGGATCCCGTACAGAATCTGGTGAATGGAAGCCGCAGCGCGTCTTCCGGCTGCGATGGCTTTTATGGCAGCGCTATAATCGGTCAGCGCATCTACATCTGAAAAAATGCCTGTAAAGCTCTTATCTGCAGATGTTTTATAGGGCTCAACGCCTTTCCATTTAATCGGCAAACCAGCTTGTGGTTCCGCATCATCCTCTTTATTTGCATCCGCATCCGCAAAAATAAGTTCAGGCAGGCGGCCGGATGAAACTATTAAAGTCTGCGCTGGAATATTTTTCTTTTTCATACTGTCAAGCTCGGTATATTCCAGTTCCAGAAGATTGTCCTCTTCACCTGAAATTCCGCTTATACCGACATTAAATATTATGTTTACAGCTTTTTCCTTTTCAATTTTTTCAAGCTCGGCAGCATTGATCTTGCAGGCCTTCCTTGTTTCCCTGAAAAGAATATTGATTTTTTTAGCGCCTAGTTTTTTGCATATCCTTGCAGCCTCAAAGGCAAGTTCTGCGCCTCCTGCTATTACAACATCGGTTTTGCACGAAAACCCGCCTTTTCCGTCCCGACCTGATTTAATTACATCCAACAGAATAGAGGTGCCTGGAATTGCTTCGGCAAAATCACTGCCGGGTTCTCTATCGGAGTCTTTGGCAGAGCCTCCGGCAAGACGGCTGTCCCAGCCACCTGAAGCAACAAAAACAGATTCAAACCCATCCTTGAGAAGAGACGCTACCGAAAAGTCCTTGCCGAGAGCTTTATTGGTTTCAGCCGTTACTCCCATTTCCAGCACACCGTCAATATCCCAGTCAAGGATACCCATTGAAAGTCTCTGCCGGTGAATGGCGCTGCGCAGTAGTCCGCCCAATACATCTGAGGCCTCAAAGACTGTAACCTCATGACCAAGACGGGCGGTAAAAAATGCTGTTGAAAGGCCTTCCACTCCCCCGCCTATAACAGCAATTCTGCGATCCGTTTCAGGCGCTTTATAGGGCAGGAGCCTTTCGCCATTTTTTCTTTCAAAATCTGCAACAAAACGCTTAAGGAAATTTATCGCAACAGGCTCATCTATATATTTACGCCTGCAATCATCTTCGCAGAACCTGGGACAGATTCTTCCTATAACAGATGGAAATGGCAGCCGTTCTTTGATAACCTGTACGGCCTTATGGTAATCGCCCAGATTGATTTGTTTAATATATTCGCATATGTCAATTCCGGCCGGGCAGGCTCTTTGGCATGGGGTTGTGCACATCCCGGTGGTATATTCACGCAAAATACGTCTTGTAACAGATAAAAGATTAATAATACCTTTGGGACATGTCCGCTCACAAGCTCCGCAGCCGGTGCAGCGCTCTTCATCAACAACAGGCAAACCATCCGGCCCCATTGAAAGAGCGCCGAACTGGCAGGCCTTGACGCAGCTTCCGAGACCAAGACATCCTATGGAGCATACTTTCATTCCTCCATTCAAAAGGGCTGCGGCCTTGCAGTCATCCAAACCGTCATAAATATACTTGATATCAGCATCCTTAACTCCATATGTACACCCCGGGCTCGCAACATCAGGCTCTTTTGCCTCTACCTTCACGCCCAAAATTTCGGCTATCGCTTCTGCGACTTCAGGCCCGGCGGCAACACATGAATTAGGAGCAGCCTTTCCTGACACAATCGCTTCGGCATTGGAGCTGCAGCCCGGCAGCCCGCAACCTCCACAGTTTGCCCCGGGAAGCGCATCTTCAACCGCCAGGATCAATGGATCAACATAGACATAGAAAATTTTCGATGCAGCAGCCAATATCACGCCGATTACAAGCCCCAAGCCTCCCATTACGAATAATGCGTATGTCATATTTCAACTCCTAAAGGGCTGTTTTACTCACCCTCGAATTTAGTTAATGCAAATATTTTTTGATCTTTTATTTTTTCCCTTCCCTTCAGGTCCGGAAGCTCAACTATAAAGGCACACTCTACTATATTACCGCCTAGTTTTTCGACCAGATTTACAGTCGCGGCAATTGTTCCGCCAGTGGCTATCAGATCATCCACTATGACAACCTTTTCACCCTTTTCAACGGCATCTTCATGCATTTCAACAACATCTTTACCATATTCCAGCGTATACTCAGCGCTTATGGTTTTATAGGGCAGCTTCCCTTTTTTTCTAACAGGCACAAAACCGGTATTTAGCTTATACGCCAGAACCGCACCAAAAATAAATCCTCTTGCATCTATACCTACAATTTTATCTATATTCATAGCCCTGTAACGATCGTAAAGCAAATCGCAAGCTGCCCTTAAAGCTTCAGGGTTCTGCAAAAGAGTTGTTATATCTCTGAACATAACGCCCTTGACAGGCCAGTCTGGCACGGTTCTTATGCTGTTTTTTATGTTTATCATCGTTTCATTCAATTCTGACTTTTATTAATCTTGGGAATAACTGTTTTTAAAAGTTCTATTACCCTGTCCGCATTATCCTTAAAAACTTTAACGATCTCCGCCCAGGTCACAGGCTCTTCATCCTCTTTCCAGCAATCATAATCGGTGGACATGGCAATAACAGAATATGGAATACCGGCCTCATTGGCTAATATAGCTTCTGTCGCCACAGACATATTAATAACATCGGCTCCCCAGATTCTGAACATCTTCGACTCGGCGACAGTAGAAAATCTTGGGCCTTCAATTGTAACCACAGTTCCCCTTTTATGTACCCTGAAGCCGAGCTCTTCTGACGTTTCATAAAGGAGCTTCCCCAGTTCGGGGTCAAACGGTTCCGCCATAGGTGTGTGTTCGGTTCCGTTTTCAAAGGAGTCGTTGAATGTAATTATTCTGTGTCTTGTAAAATCGATAAACTGATCTATGATGACAAAATCGCCCCGGCGGATCTCCTCCCTGAGGCTTCCGCAGGCGGTTGTGGCAACAATATGCGTCACGCCTTGGTCTTTCATGGCATGAATATTTGCTCTGTAATTAACCTGAGTCGGGCTGAAATTGTGCTTTTTCCCATGCCTGGCCAGAATAACGACCTCAACACCGTCAATCCTGCCGACCGTTAAAGCAGAAGCGGGGTTCCCGTAAGGTGTGTCGACATTAATTTCTATTCCACCATGGAGTATTTCCGGATCATCCAGACCGGAGCCCCCAATAATTCCTACTTTAATCATTTTTGCCGTTATCAAAATATAATATTATTTAAAGGAGATTTATATTTTTTTAAAATTGCCAGATACTATACATTATGTCAAGTTTTTTCCCTGTTCACCTATGTCTGACGTATATATCGAGTTACCGCCGATTAGAAAGTGTGGTCATCTTAAAAAAATCGACTCAGCGCTTCTTGACAATCAAGCAGATAACATTTAAAAAGGATTCGGATGCAATCAATCATGCCTGGGTGGCGGAATAGGTAGACGCAAGGGACTTAAAATCCCTCGGTCATTATGGCTGTGCGAGTTCAATTCTCGCCCCAGGCACCAGTTTCTTCGGACGGTCACCTGTTTTACCAATTTTTTCTGAAAAAATTTCTGACCCCTTATATAGAACTTCTATAACTTCGATATAATTTTGAATAATAAATCTAAAAGCTCGTCCCCACCAATTCTTTCAGTCATCGGTAATTCCGGATCAGGAAAGACTACTCTTTTGGTAAAGCTGATTCCAAGGCTTAAACAGCGCGGGCTGAAAGTCGGCACCATCAAGCACGATGTTCATGGTTTTGAAATCGATAAACCGGGCAAGGACAGCTGGAGGCATAAAGAAGCAGGTGCTGTTACAACCGTTATCTCTTCATTCTCAAAAATCGGTATAGTAAAAGACGTAGATCACGACCATAGCCCTGAAGAGCTGCTCCCATTTTTTTCAGGAACGGATCTAATCCTGACAGAAGGTTATAAACGAGGAAACCAGCCTAAAATTGAAGTGTTCAGGCCTGAGATATGTAAAGAACCTGTATGTCAAGGAGATAAAGATCTTATTGCAGTTATCAGTGATGTTTCGCTGGATTTTGACGTTCCCAGGTTTCGCCTGAATGATTTCGAAGGTCTTGTCGAATTTTTAATAGCCTACTTCTCTCTTTGAAAGCGTAGTACCTAATAGATTGTCAGATAAATAATTTTACTGCGTTATCGGTCGTCGGGGTAGGGGTTCAAGATTTTGAACTCCTACTCCCCTCTGGCCTTGTGCCAAATTTCAAAATAGGGTAATAACCTGACAATCTGTAAAGTAAACAATGTAACTTGATCATAAATTAACCAAACAATTCCATCAGCTTTCGTCTGTCGCTGATGCGGGGTGTTATGCTGGAGTTTTAGATGACTAAAAAAAAACGTATACTAAGCGGAATGCGTCCGACGGGGCCTCTGCATCTCGGAAATCTGCATGGGGCTCTTTCAAATTGGATAAAAATGCAGGAAGAATATGAATGCTTTTTCTTTATTGCCGACTGGCATGCACTTACCAGTGATTATGAAGAGACAGGTAATATTTCACAATATGCCGGAGAAATGATGATAGACTGGCTCAGCGCCGGGCTCGCACCTGAAAAAAGCAGCCTCTTTCTTCAATCGAAAATTAAAGAACATGCCGAACTCTTTCTTATCCTTTCCATGATAACCCCTGTTCCCTGGCTGGAGCGTAACCCTACTTACAAGGATCAAATAGTTCAGCTCAGCAACAAGGACCTCTCAACCTTCGGTTTTTTAGGCTATCCTGTTCTTCAAGCTGCCGACATTATCATTTATAAGGCTGATGGAGTGCCGGTAGGTGTGGATCAGGTTCCCCATGTAGAAATAACAAGGGAAATCGCCAGACGATTCAACTATCTTTACGGTGAAGTCTTTCCTGAGCCAAAAGCCATTCTTGCCGAAACCCCGAAAATATTGGGGATGGATCGCAGAAAAATGAGCAAAAGTTATAACAATGCCATCTATTTATCGGATAATAGCGATGAAGTTGCAAAAAAAGTTGCCGGAATGATAACCGATCCGAATAGGGCGCGTAAAAACGACCCAGGTGATCCCGATATATGTAATGTTTTTGATTTTCATAAGCGCTACAGTAATCTTGATACAATCGCCACGATTAACGAAGAATGTCGAAAAGCCGCTATAGGATGTGTAGAATGTAAGAAGATAATGGCAAAAAATCTGATCGTTTTTTTGGAACCGGTCCATCAAAAAAGGGAGTATTATAAGTCAAAGCCCGATCTTGTAGAGAGTATCTTTGCGGACGGAACTGAAAAAGCAAGGGCAGTTGCCCAACAGACCATGGCCGAGGTCAGGGCTGCCATCAAAATACAGGATTCTCCTTAATGCCTGAAGATATTTACAATGTGCGACTTGATCAAGATGTGCGACTTGATCAAGATGTGCGACTTGATCAAGTTTTTGAAGGTCCGCTGGATCTTCAGGGAAATTTTTGATCTGGCGACTTTAAAAGATTTGCCGGCTCCCGATGAGATACAGAAAGAGTGCTCTCCTGGCACGGATAAAAAATCTTGACTCAACAGGCCGGATCCATTAAAAATTATTTTTTAATTTAGATTTTGATTAGGGCGGTTAACTCAGCGGGAGAGTGCTACCTTCACACGGTAGAAGTCACTGGTTCAAACCCAGTACCGCCCACCAATAGAAATAAAATTTTATAAAAGATTGAAACTGCGTAAAACCTCGGCAAGCTTGCGGTCTTCTTTGGAGAGGTCTTTTAGCGCATCAATCAAACGCTCTATCCTGGAACCTTTAATGTTTTTGATATCGAGTTCATGCTCGATTTTGTCTACCCGGCCGGAAACCTTTTGTGTCACTGTCCGCCTGTCCCAGATGGAATAACCGAGAACTGCAATAATTAATACTATCAGTGAGCCGAACAGCGATAAAACAAGGTTATACATTTGTCCAAAGCGGCCATTTACCTCGTCAAAGCGACCGTTAACCTCTTCAAAGCGTTTATCTACCTGCTCAAAACGTTGATCCACCTGCTCAAAGCGTTTATCCATCTGCTCAAAACGCTCTTCCATTAATTCTTTTAACGCTTTTTGTCCGGCTTTAAGTTCCGCCAGGCTTTCTATAATTTCCCGGTCTGAAATTCTGGGAGCGGTTTCTACAGCATACGAATAATTTTCGGTAAATAGAATGAGCAGGGAAAAAAATAAAGCCGTAAAAATAAATCGATTTTTCATAAAAGCCCCGCATTTTTTAAACTTTGCAACTTTTTATAATTTATAAAACACAAATTATTTTTTATCAAGCAGTAAAAAGTTGTTCTTCTGCTTTGTGGTTTGAGCCACCTTGATATCCTTAAATAAGTAAATAACCTTGTTGAATACTTGAGTTTCTTATTTGTTTATGGAGGCCCCCCCCCCTTTTTTTTCGGGGAAGCGGGAACCCCAAAAACACAAAAGGGAGAGATTCTCTCCCCCCCTTTCGTGATTTTACGCAACATGTTTTTTTTAACTTCAGGTCTTAAAAAGGATTTTACTGATTTCACTAAAACGTGTTCTTATGCTTTGAATATCTTTTTACGGCTTGCACCTGTCAGACCGATCAGACCAGCTCCGAGAAGCAGCATTGTGGCCGGTTCGGGTACGGGTGCGGGTGCTGTAGAACCTAAAGAGAAAGATATATAATTTGATGCAGTTCTACCCATTAAAAAATAACTTATTCCCCATGCCTGACCATTATTCCATTCCCACTTAGCACCACTATCCTGATAATATCTGTCAGCATCCAAAAGAGTATAATTAAATAGAATTTCAATAGGATCATTTGAAGATGACGCAACATTGCTCCAGTTGAGTACAATAAAATCTGAAGGATCAATGAGGGAACAATTGAAAATATCATTTTCAAACCCAAGTCCAACCAAATTTACCTCAACACCCTCTGTGTCAATATACAGTTGAAAAAGAGCTGTACCTGTTAATTGAGTTGCATCCCAGCTATTATTATAATTCGGATCAACATAACCCGTAGAGCTGAATAATGGTAACGCCCAAGCACTCCAGGAAATCAGAAAAATACCAAGGATAGCTGCGATTATAATTTTTGAAATTTTTTTCATTTTTTCTCCTTTTTTGTAAAATTTATGACTTCGTTGTCGTGTCATCTTATTTTAAAAAAAAATTGCTTTTATATTCCTGTTGAAAGAATTATTGGTTTTAAAGTCTTTTTGAATCGTCCTTCCTTTTGATTTTTATCTGTTATAACTTGCAACAGGAATTGAAAACCGTGTCTTATAGTTTTGCTTCCGCAAGGCTGGTGCCAAGGAGGAGAGGAAAAATAGAAAAAGATTTAATAATGTTTTATATCAAATGGTTATGCTGATATAAATTTTGTTTGGAATAGTTTGGGGTTGGGTTGTTGTGGAAAGAATACTACATGCTTGTGAAATAAATGCCATATATTTATAGGATAAATTTTACAAGTTTTGCTGCAATGCCATTAACTTAAGAGTTTTTTTTATGTCATTCCCGTAAAGACGGTGAAAAGACAGAGTTAAACAAAAGTTTTTTAAGTTAACAACATTGAGTATTGCGGGCTTGAATAGTTTTTTTAAATAACGACTTAAATAGAAGGGATAAAAGCTGTGACAAGGCCGATTAAACCTCCAAAAACTCCGCCCCAGACTACAAGCCATCCGAGATGCTTGCGTATCATATCCTGTATTATTTCTTTGACCATTTGGGGGGTAAGTTCATCAAGCCGTTTCTGCACAATGATTTCTATTTTACTGATAACTTTATCAATATCAGCCGTTTTTTTGATAATTGTTTGAATACCGTCCTGCAAGGAGTCATCATTCGCGATCCCCAGAAAAATTTTTTTTATTTTTACTACAAAGGGCTCCTTCAAAGGCATCAGTACCTCAACGCCTCCCATCATACCGAGCATGGGCGCAAAAGATGATTCCATAATCACGGCCAGAAGTGTATCGAATGAGGGGTCAAAATCGATCCGGTCTATAACCGGGGACAGGTCAATATTTTCAGATGCGGATTGCTCGAAAAAACGTTCCATGTTCTCATGGTTAAAAAATTGGCCCATAACAAGGGCATGAATGCCTTTTTTAAAATCCTCGAACCTGGCCGGGATTACTCCTGAACCATATAATCCCGGCACTTTTTCAAAAAGCATATGAACCGCCAGCCAGTTTGTTATTGCGCCTGAGAGCGCGAATAAACCTGTATTAAAAATTATATGATTTGATAAGATTGCGCCTGTAATGACGCACAAAGATGATAACAAGTTTGTGGTTAAACTCATGTTGGGTTTAAAGATTTTGTTTTCCATATTCTCTTTCTCCAGATATAGGTTCGTGGTGCAGGCACGGCTCTGTGTTGGAAATTTTGTAACGCGGGCAGCATGTTGCCTTCAGCCTCTCCACCAGAGCGTTTACAATTTTTTTATGAAATATCCGAATCGATTTTCCAAACAAATATGTTTTTGGCGATCTCTTTATCCAGGGCCAATTCGGTGTTATCAAATTTTATGCAAACGGCGGGGGCCGTGCGATGAACCGAAACCACAATTCCGGGATGCAGACCCAGAGAGATCAATTGATGTAAATTGGAATGACTGCCGGGCTCGATATAGGAAATTTTTCCTTTTTCTCTAGGCTTGAGCTTATCCAGCCCCATCACGACGCTATTGACCACTTTTAATCTTTTTTTGCAGCAGCGTCCCTGTGGAATAAGTTTACCGTCCGGACAGACTTCCGGATGCCCTAGCAGGGTGCAGATTGACTCTTCCACCTCGGGCTCCAGGCAGTGTTCAACTTTACACGCCACTTCTTCCATTGCTGAATTTTTCAGTTTTAGAACAGTGGAGACCAATACTTCGGCCAGACGGTGCCGTCTCATAATCCTTTCAGCCAGTTGTTTGCCCGTACTTGAAAACAGGATTTTATCAGCATTGGTAACAATTAAGCCCATCTCTTCAAGGACTGCCAGTTCTGATGCAGTAAAATCGATAACACAGTTTTTCCGGACGGCCTCGACGGAGTAATTTCGGTGCTCCCCTGCGCACCAGATTGCCTCCATGATCTCTTCTTGTTTTTCAGTTAGCATGGTTTTTTCCTCTATTTGCCTGGCCCTTTTGCAAGACCCTTTACGTAAAACTTATTCCAAGCAAGCGACAGAAGTGGCTGACCAGGCTTCCGATCAAAACCGCATAAACCATTACGGTTACCATCATCACCACCGCCGCTTTGCCACCCCGTTCTTTAAAGAGTACGATAGTAGCATTCATGCAGGGGGAAAGAAAGGTCATCACAAGCAAATTGACCACCAGCTGTAGATTATCATAAACGGCGCTTAAATGTTCGATTTCGGTGGCGCCGCTTTCACGTCGAATAATGGTTTTGATAAACACTTGAACACTTTTTTCCGGCAGCCCCATAAAGCCGCTTATAACCGGGTTTGATACTCGTTCCAGAACAGCAAGCCCACCCATTCTATCAAACAGAAAAACTACAAAAGAAGCTACAATAAAGACAGGAACTGCTTCTTTCATAAAAAAATAGGTTTTCAGGGCAGCCATTTTCAGCACCTGGGCCATTTTAGGCCAGCGCATTGCCGGTATCTCCATAAGGAGAGGCGTACGCCGGCCCGGCAATATCTTATTGGCCAAAAAGCCTGCCATCAGAATCTGGATAAAAATTATACCAAAAACAGTGATAGACGCCGAAATCGGCATTTTTTCCAGCACAATAAACATCACGGCCAGCAGCGGGGCGCAGGGCATACCCAGCAGCAGGAGAAAGGTGGCGATATTTTTTTCTTTTTCCGTATCCAGCATTCGGGTGGTTAAAATTGCCATGGTAACACAGGAAAATCCCATAATCAAAGGGATAACGCCTTTTCCGTTAAGCCCCATCTTCTGCAGCAGCTTGTCCAGCAAAATTGAAATACGCGGCAGATAACCGGAATCTTCAAGGATTCCAAAGGCGATATAAAAACAGAACAGCACCGGCAATACTAAACCGAGGGCCAAAAAAATACCGGTGGGCAAAATGCCGAAATCCGGGTCCACCAGCATATCCCGGATAAAAGCGCTTGGAATCGGCGTAACCATTTTGGTTGTCCAGGGTATCAAAAGCCCTTCAAAAAGAGTGCCGTTAATGGTATCTACCATGAAGGTCGCCCCAAATGTCCCTACAAACAGATACATTAAGTATAACATAATTATGGCTATCGGTATGCCGGTCGAGGGGCGGATGCACCAGTCACCCACTCTTTCAAAAAAAGGATGTGCATTAGGCGGATTTATTTTCTGGATTTGTTTTACGATCTGTTCAGCTCTGGAATTATACAGGTTGGCAAAAAAGATGTCCAAACAAAAAGTCTCTTCGCGGCGGTACTCTTCGGCCAGATTTTTTACCTGTTCCAGCATACCCGGGCCGTACCTGTTGGATAAAAATTTTTCAACTGCAGGATCTTCGGTCAGGAGCAAAATACCAATTATTCGTGGAGAAATCTCAACCATTCCTAACAACTTGGTAAGGATTTTTAAAAACTCCTCTATCCTGTCCGGATAAGTAACCAGGCGCTTGGGGACTCGCATTTTTTTTAGCCGGGAGAGTACTTTTTGAATTCCGATTCCGTCCCGGGCAACTGTTGCACACACAGATATCCCCAGTGCCTCGGTCAGCAGGTCATAATCGATCTCGATTCCCCTTGAAGCCGATTCATCAATCATATTGACTACCAGCATCATCGGCAACCCGTATTCAGCATATTGCAAGGTCAGGGCAATGGAACGTTTCATGCTTTTGGCATCTGCAACCAGCACGATCCCTGTAATACGATTTTCAGAATATCCCGGCAAAAGAATATCCCGGCAAGCCCGTTCATCATCACTGCCGGAAAATATTGAATAAATTCCTGGTGTATCATAGGCGATTTGTTCAGTTCCCCTGATTTGACCTCTATGAACGGGAATCAGACTTTCTTCTATATTCAGGTTGGCAGTTTTCCTATCGCAAATTCGGGAAAATAAAGCGCTTTTTCCTACTTTCATACTGCCGATCAGGGCGATGCCGGGTGGGTTGTTTTTTATCCGGCATCGATTACTCAGGTCTGTTTCTGTAAGATTCAATTTCTCGCTTTTTTTCCTTTTATTTTGATGATCTGATAAATGGCTGTATAAAAATTAATATAAGAATATTATATCAGAATTCAATCAACAATACAATCATTTGACCGGAAAGTCTGTAACATCTCAATAAGTTCCTGGAAATCAGAGATAAGAGAGATGCCTATTGATAATAAAATATAAAATTCTGCACGATATGCGTAGATTCTTTACTTCCAGTTCCCTTATTGCTTGACTTAATGAAAATACAAATATAATTTTTTTATAGAAAAATTGCACTATTAGATGCTCCGGTGATTGCTATGGATTTTCAGAGAATTAATTCCACAAGAATAGAGGGGAAAACCTGGAGGAGGCGTACTGGGAGTAGGTCGACAGAAGGTTTTAACCGATACAGCAGTGAAATTATTTATGTGGAAATCTATATACCGGGATCAAAGACTGATCCGCAACTGTGAAAAGTATAAGGCTTAACGAAAATGGACAATCTGAAAAATATAATAGCGGAATCAACGGAACTGGCAGCAAAATGGCAGCAACGAGCTGATCAACTTTTAAGCTCGGAAGAAAAAACTTATCAAAAACGGTTTCAGCGGCTTCTTAAGCATTCAATGGACAAGGTTGTTTTGACCAAAATAATTGATCAGTGTTTTAGA
>JAERRQ010000049.1 GCA_016735355.1 Desulfobacterales bacterium
GGCTGCAAAGTTATACGCCAAACGGGGTGTCGCCTGTTTGGTTGATAATCCGGTAAAAAGGATTTGAACCGAGGAACCGTATGAGGGAAAACTTCACGTACGGGTCTGTAGGGGGGGCGTCGGGTAACCGATGCTCCTACCTGGAACGCAGACCCCTAAAAGCAGTGCGGTTTTTACTTAATTTAACATAAAGTAAACCTTTACATGTGCCTAAGGTTTTGGCTAAAATCGGCGCTGGTTATTGCCGCCGTTATGCTTTAGAAAAGGCTTTAGAAAAGGAATAAACATGAAAAAGTATCTTCTTGTGGTAACGATGCTTTTAGCCATGGCTTGTGATCTGCTTGCAGCTCAATCAGAAACCATCGTTCAACTTGAAACTAAAACCGGAACATTGGAAGGCTCTCTTCTTGTTCCCGTTGAGATAACAGGTATTCCTGTAGTATTGATTATTGCAGGATCAGGCCCCACAGACAGAGACGGAAATAATCCTTGGATGAAGAATAATTCCTTAAAGATGCTGGCAACCGAATTATCGAAAAACAGGCTCGCAACCCTAAGGTACGACAAACGAGGAATCGGGAAGAGCAGCCAAGCCGGTAGCCAAGAAAAGAATTTACGGTTTGATCATTACATATCGGATGTCAAAGACTGGGTTGCACTGCTAAATCAAGATGAACGCTTCAGTGAAATTATTGTCATCGGACATAGCGAGGGTTCATTGCTGGGCATGATTGCATCTCAAGAAAAAGATGTCGATAAATTCATCTCAATTGCGGGTCCTGGCCAATCAGCGGATAAAATTCTAAAAGATCAGCTGATTCCGGGGACACCATACTTAATTATGTATCCTTTTTAATAATTTTTAGATGTTTGTCAATAATTAAGTATGGTGTCCCCGGAATTGCTAGCAGTGCCTGAACGAAAACTGCTATATAGACTTTAATATGAAGATTTTAGGTGCGTTATCGGTCGTCTTAAAGCCCATAGAAGGTATCTTTACCTTTATTCCCCATTTGGCCTAAGCTATGATCTGCCCAATTTTTGAATCGCGTCCAATGATTTTAATACTTTTTTAAAAATTGATTTCCCACGTTTCATGCTGTCCTTGTTATCCTCCTTGGTAATATTGACCTCATTATCACCAGATTCCGGTTCGCCTGGCGCATTTAAAACTGTTTCTTCAATTTCCAGCAATCGCCCGCCATTGATAAATTTAAAAAATGGTCCTGAAGGAGTCAGCGCTATTCTGGCATCAGGAATGAGGGCGGCTTGCAAATTAACAGGCTCTCCATTAAGCGATATGATATGCTTTCCTGTTAGATCTTTGATCCAGTATCCGTTTTGTATGAAAAAAAATTGAGCATGATTATCAAGGATCGCTGGATGATCTATTATGATATCACAGGCTTGATCCTTTCCAAGAGTAACAGGAAGTTCATTAAACGATTTAATTGTAGGTCCGTACTGAATAACCAGAGATGCCTTTACTCTATGAGCAGAAACCGGATTTGCCTTTTCAGGCTCCGGCGGAGTTGGAACCGAAGTAGAAGGCTCCGGTACAGACGCTTCAGATTTTTTAGTCCAATCTGAATTTGCTGAACTTGCATCTATCATGACTGCCTCTTCAGGCTCCTTGATCGGTTTCTGTTCAAGCTCAGGCTTGACTTTCTGCTTATGCTCCACTACTTTTGTCAAAAAGCTGAACTTTGGGCCGCCTTCTGCAAGCATTAAAACATCTCCATCCTGAAGATAAGCCTGACCAATTTTTTTTCCATTAATAAATGATCCATTTGTACTCTGATCAATAAATTTAAAACGATTCCCTTCCCTGACGATCTTGGCATGTGTTCTGGATACGATGGTTAAATCTTTTGGAAATTTTACATGGCATGTCGAAAGACGGCCGATAGAAATCTCCGGTTCGAAAAATTCCTGAATTTCACCTAACATAGGCCCTTGTATATGGACTATTTGAATGGTTATATCAGGCGCATGTTTCATTCTCAGCGGCTCCTTGGGGAGAATGGGATAACAAAAAAATTATCCATTGTTATAATATTTATTAGACAATACCACAGTTATATTATCATTACCCCCGGCCGACTTCGCCGATTCGATCAGTTTATCTGTTTTATGAGATAAGGTGCCGGGCAAACTGAGCGTTTCAAGTATCACTTTATCATTAACCATATCCGTTAGACCATCCGAGCATAGAAGAAACAAATCCCCGGATTTATTTTCTCCCTTTAATATGTCCAAGGCCACACTTTCTTTAATACCTACGGCCCTCATAATAACATTTCGCATTGGATGGGTCATGGCTTGTTCCGGCTTAATTAAACCCTGATCTATTTGCTCCTGAACAAGGGAGTGATCCTTTGTCAGTTGTTTAAGCTGGTTATTCCTGTAACGATAAATTCGACTGTCCCCTACATGGCCTATGACAAACCTTTCTCCATAAAAGGCCAGCAATTCGGCTGTGCACCCCATCCCTTTATGAGCGGGATTTCGGGCCGTATGATCCAAAATTCTTGTATTGCTTAAGCTAAATACCTTTTGAATCAGCTCTACAGTTTTCTTTTCAGACCGATCTTTATATTTAAAAAAAATCTCAGCCGCCGTTTCAATAAAAATCGAGCTGGCAAGCTCACCAGCCGCAGCTCCGCCCATACCGTCTGCTACTGCACAAAACCCAGATTCAGGCTTTATTATAAAAGCATCTTCATTATTAGGCCGCTTAAGACCGGTATCAGATTTGCCAAAAAAAGATGTTTGAAGCATAAGTTCGTTTTAGACTCAAAGCATATATTATATAGTGCCCGAACGAAAAGTGCTAATTTCCCCAATTTCTGCGTCGGGCAAAAATTGTAATCCTCGAAATACTTAAATCTATTCCTGCGGTTAAAATTTTTAAATCAAAGGATATACCCATATCAATTTTATGGGAAGTTGAGAATTATTAGCAATACAAAGTCTCCAGATCCCTTTGGTCTGGCCTGAACATATCCAATTTGCCGCTTTGTAATAAGCGCCGTAAAAACGAGGTGTTCAACAAAAGTTTCTGCCATGACTGGAGAATATTTATAACGGTAAAATCAGTCATCTGCAATTCTTTTTTTCGTCATGCTCAAAATACGGGATGCCAGATTTGGAGAATGAACCCATAGCAAGATAATAAAACTGGAATTATTGATAACAAACTGATAATAAAATATAAAATCTCTGAAACTCACTATCATACTCAACCACTCAGAATTGTTATATTTTATTATCAGTAGGCTTCCGCAGTTTTTGAGATGTTACTTGCCTGCTCCTAACAAATTAAATTTATTAAAAAATGCTTGAGTATCCTCTTTGAATAGTGTTTATATTTTTTGATATAAAGAGAAGGCGGCATCGATGCTGGCCTTACTATGGAGGATTCCCGCACTATTTTCATGGCAACATTGGAAGGTGCGCTTGCCCTGATGGAGGAATTGAAGGAACCTCCTGAATTGTTGCGGAAAAAGGTGACATCTCCCGGCGGCACTACTGAAGCGGCGATACAAGTAATGGAAGATGGCAGTGTAAAGAAAACAATTATTAAGGCCATAGCAGCCGCTGTGCGGCGCTCCAAAAAGCTTGGAAAATGAGATACTGGAATCATATAAATGTTCTTCTGAGAATCACAATAGGTATAATCTTTGTATGAGCCAGCTATGGCAAAATAGTCGATCCGGCAGGCTTCGGGCGTATAATTCAAAATTACAGAATTCTGCCTGATGTCTTGATCAATCCAGTATCTGTAATCCTGCCCTGGCTTGAAGCTTTGACAGAAATTTTGCTTATATCAGGGTTTTTTATAACAGGAGCCTCTATGATCATCACCCTTATGATGCTCACCTTTATTTCGGCTTTTCTGATTAATATTTACCGTGGCATAGATGTAAGCTGCGGATGCTTCAGTCCATGCCTATCCGGTTAGCACAGGTTGGCACTTTGCGGTATGATTATGCGTATGCCAGATTACCTTTTGCGAAGGCGCTTAGGCACATACGAACCCTGCGGAATCAGACGAGCCTGTGCTAACCGGATAGGCATGCTTCAGTCTATCTGTAGAAACAGCCAGGAGTATGTATCGCTAAGGGAATGAAGGACGCCCGGATAAATTTAGAAAGACTTTATCCGACATTAGACGGTTGACATGACACTATGTCTAAGCAACGGAAATTAAGGTGACGCTTTGCAATTAAATGAAATAGTAATAACTTCAAGAACATGGGTAGTGGGCTTTTCAACAAGCATCTATAATAAAATTACCGGTATATTCCTTAATATAGATTTCGTACGCCGCAACTTGAAAAGTATCATCGTGTATGCTCTTATCTGGATTATAACTTTTACAGGTAGCTATTTGATCTATCATGGCGCTGTTGGCCGTTTGAAAAACAAAATTTTTAAACAAGGGGTCAGCATTACTACGAATCTTGCTAAAAAATCCAGTCTTGCCATTTTGGGTGATGATCTATTATCACTCAATACAGATATTGATAAATTGTCTCGCCGGAAAAAGGTACAGTTTGTGACAATTCTTGATCATAAAAACAAGATACTTGCCCACACAAACATTGATAAGGTTAATCAGACCTTCAAGCCATTTAAAACTATAGATCATGAGACTACTACAATTGAAGGAGTTTTAATTGATTGCAATGTATTGTTCGACAATAAAAAAGTCCTGTTTTTTTCAACCCCGATTAACTTTTCAGAACTAAAAATCGGGATGGTATATTATGTAATTTCAGCTCGTTACTTAAATAAAACATTGAGCAAATATACAGCATTATTAGTTACAGAATTTGTATTGTCTCTGTTGTTATTATCTCTGATTCTTTTTTTTACAAATCGCTCTTCAAAGGCAGAAGAGTTGAAAGCTCGAAAAAGGCTGGAAGATACAAACCAAATCGGCCCTTATCGATTGATAAAAAATATAGCACGGGGGGGTATGGCCGAGTTGTTTCTGGCAGACTATGAACGTCGTGATGGTTTCAAACGTATAGTCGCCATAAAAAGGGTGCTCCCCCATCTTTCCGGGGATAAAAATTTTGTAAAAATGTTCATTCGAGAAGCGAGGCTTGCCGCTTTGCTTCAACACCCTAATATTGTTCAAATTATTGATTTCGGCAAAATACAGAATGCCTATTTTATTGCCATGGATTATATTCGTGGCAAGAATTTGGCGGAAATAATGAGTTCCATAAAAAAGGGGTTGCCTGTAGATCAGTCTGTTTTTATTGTCACCCAGACTTTTAAAGGCCTGGAGTTTGCGCATTCCAAGAAAGATGATAAAACAAAAAAGCCACTCGGCATCGTCCATCGTGATATCAGCCCGCAGAATATACTTATTTCTTTTCTTGGAGAAATAAAGATTACAGATTTCGGTATATCCAAGGCAAGTTCAGAACCGAACTTGACCCAGGCAGGGGAGGTAAAAGGAAAAATTTTATATATGTCTCCGGAACAATCCCTCGGGAAAGAAGTCAATGCTCAGACTGATATATATGCACTTGGCATAATTTTTTATGAACTATTGTCGGGAAAAAGATTATATCACTTCACCAGCAGCATGGAGGCATCCAGATCTATTCGTACAATTGAGATCAAGCCCATTAATAAATTAAGGCCGGATATTCCCGACGAGTTAAACAGAATAGTTATGAAATGTCTGGAAAAAGATAAAAGCTTAAGATACCAAAGTTCTCAGGATGTTTATGACGACTTGATATCACTTAAAAAAAGTTTAAACATGACCTATGATTCTTCAAATTTGTCCATATTCATGAAAACGCATTTCAAAGAAGAGGAAATATAGACTTGGGAACGGAGGATAAAATAACTTTCACCATTACTTTTGCCGGCTATAGATTAACAGTATCATCACATTCAACAGACTTTATTCTAAAAAAACAAAAACAAGTCATAAAAACGGCCTAAAAATGCGTCTTGCGTTTGCCTAAAACCAAAACTACCAAATCAAGGCAACAGCTATCAATCAGATTTTTTGCCAATTTTTTTCGATCTGTGCGGTTAGCGGTTATAGTTCGTAGCACATGATTTGATACTCTTTTTACCTTTATTAATAATAAGGTGGTATCAATTCACTTGCTACGAGCTATAGCATTAAAAACTCTGTGTAGCTATGGGAGGAGGATTTAACAATGAAATTTCCATATGGTATATCCGACTTTAAAAGTCTTATCACAGAAGGATATTTTTATTGTGACAAAACAAACAAAATCCCTTTGATTGAGAATACAAAATCTCAATTATTTATCCGGCCCAGGCGTTTTGGAAAAAGCCTTGTTCTTTCAATGCTGGAAAACTATTATGATGCGGCAAAAAAGGATGAATTTGAAGCAATTTTCGGCGGGCTTAAAATCGGAAAAAATCCTACAGAACTGCGCAATTCATATTTTATTTTAAAGCTTGACTTCTCCTGCGTTGATCCGACCGGAAGCGCTGAAGAAGTAAAAAGGGCTCTGTTTGATCATATTAACGCCCGAATAGAGGGATTTTACAGTTTTTATAGATATAAAGGTTATGATCTGCCGAAGGTAAAAATTAATTATGACAATGCCTTATATTCATTAAATTCACTGATGAGTTCAGTCCGTATGACCCCCCACCCGGTTTACCTGTTAATAGATGAATATGATAATTTTGCCAATACGGTAATGATGGGGGTGCAGAGCGCCGGGAAAAGATATGAAACTCTTGTGCATGACGAAGGCCCATTAAGAACTTTTTTTAAGGCTGTAAAAGCCTCAACTTCAGGTTCCATGTTTGACCGCGTCTTTATAACAGGTGTTTCACCTGTTGTTATGAGCGATATTACAAGCGGGTATAATATTGCAAAAAACATCTATTTTGAGCCTGAATTTAATGATCTGTGCGGGTTTAAGCAGGATGAAATTGAAAATGTACTCACAGAGATTGTAGATAAATGCGGTTTCGAGAAAAAAAAAATCCGTGAGTCTGTAAATTTGATGCAGACTTATTACGACGGCTATACCTTTTCCCATGTAGCAGATGAACATATCTATAATCCGACTCTTTGCCTCTATTTTTTTGAGCAGTTTGAAAAAAGATGTGTTTACCCAAGGGAGATGCTGGACGATAACCTTGCAATGGACGAATCAAAGCTGGAGTATATTGCCCAGATTCCCAAGGGAAGAGATCTTTTAATGAGCCTGATGGAGAATAAGCAGCAGGTTGTTGCATCCAGAATCAGCAAACGTTTCGGCATTAAAGAGATGTTGACGGATAAATCGAGGGACAATACATTTTTAGCATCCTTTCTCTACTATTTTGGAGTATTGACCATTGCAGGCGACACGGAAGATTTGGAGGTGATCCTGAAAGTTCCCAACCTGGTTATGAAAAGCCTTTATGTGGAGCGGATTCGGAAGATGCTTCTGCCGGAACCGGAAGACAGTGACGATGGGAAAGACGCCGCAAAACTGGTCTATCAAAAAGGGAAAATGGCTCCTTTGTGCAAGTTCATGGAGGAAAGATATTTCAAGGTTTTTCATAACAGGGACTATAGATGGGCAAATGAATTGACTGTCAAGACGGCTTTTTTAACGCTCCTTTATAATGATATTATCTATATCATGGATTCTGAAACTGAAATTGACCGCAGATATGCAGATCTTGTCATGATCATCAGGCCTGATAAAAGATACGGCAAAGTATTTGATGTTTTGATTGAATTCAAGTTTTTAAAGCTCAAAGATGTCGGGATGAGCGCTGATAATGCACGCAAACTGTCTGAAGATGAATTAATGCTGATTCCTGAAATTGTAAACCGGATAACAGATGGCGCAAAGCAGGTGCATGAATATGGAAAAAAGCTTGAACAAAAATATGGGAATTTAAGGCTTCAGAAATTTGTAGTTGTGGCACTGGGCTTTGAAAGAGTCTGCTTTAAAAAGCTGGATTAAAAAAAATTTTAATCTGTTAACAGCGCACCTGTGATTTTTTTTTATCTATTGACAATAGTGGAATACCTTTAGTATCAAATAATCATAACCCATTGCTCAAAGGTATTGTTTTTCCCCTTATTTTGTCGTCCCTAATCAGAAACGTGGGCTTTCATGAATACCCAGGAAAATCGGCTTTTTGCCATTGATACGCCACTTGGTTCTGATGTACTGCTTCTTACCGACTTTCGCGGAGATGAAGAGCTGTCCAATCTTTTCAGCTTTGAACTTAAACTGTTTTCTGAAAATCATAATATCTCCTTTAAAGATATCATCGGCAAAAATGTCACTGTATCCATTAATCTGGCGGACGGCAGTCAGCGTTATTTCAACGGTCTGATTTCCCGATTCAGTCAGGCTGGAAGAAAACAACCCGGACGTGAAATTCAATGGGCATACTACACCGCCACCATGGTGCCGTGGTTCTGGCTCCTTACCAGAACCGCGGATTCCAGAATATTTCAGGAGCTTTCAATTCCTGATATAGTAGAAAAAATTTTTTCCGCTCACGGTTTTTTCGATTACAGTCTCCGGTTGCACGGCAGTTACGAGCCGAGAAAGTACGCTGTGCAGTACAGGGAAACTGATTTTAATTTTGTTTCCAGGCTCCTTGAGGAAGAGGGGATCTTCTATTTTTTTGAGCATGAGGAAAACAAGCATACTCTGGTGCTGGCTGATTCGCCGGTTGAGCATAAACCCTGCCCGAAGCAGGAGTCCGTCAGATATCAGATTACTGATGGCGGCTGGGGAGAAGAGGATCTAATTTCCAGCTTGGAGGTGGTGAAGGAGATCAGGGCCGGCAAATACTCTTTGAGTGATTTCAACTTTAAAATTCCCAACACGGATTTGGAAGTAACTGTTGATTCCAAACAGAAATTGGGGCCGGGTAAACGGGAAATTTATGATTATCCGGGGGAATACCCTAAACGGAATTCGGGAGAGCGGCTGGTTAATATCCGGATGGAGGAAGAGGAAGCCCGGGTCACCACCATCAACGGCACCGCTAATTGCAGGGCTTTTGCAAGCGGCTGCCGCTTCAGGCTTCTGAACTATTTCCGTGATGACATGAATGAAAAAGAGTTTGTCCTGGTTCGCGTGCAACACGGAGCAAACCAGGAGGGTACCTACCGCTCCGGTTCTACAACAGTTGCTGAAGCAGAGAGCAGCTATGAAAATTATTTTGAGTGTATGCCCCATGAAGTGCCTTTTCGGCCGCCTCGTGTAACAGCCAAGCCGGTTGTGGAGGGAGTGCAGACGGCAATTGTAGTCGGACCGGCCGGTGAAGAGATCTATACCGATGAGCATGGCCGGGTAAAGGTACAGTTCCACTGGGACCGGGAAGGAAAAAATGACGAAAACAGCTCCTGCTGGATTCGGGTGAGCCAACTATGGGCAGGGGCCGGCTGGGGCGCCATGTGGATTCCCCGCGTCGGCCATGAGGTCATTATTGATTTTGTGGAAGGAGATCCTGACAGACCCATCATTACAGGCAGGGTTTACCATGGTAACAATAAACCTCCATATCCCCTGCCAGCTGAAAAGACAAAAAGCACCATCAAGTCGGACTCCTCCAAGGGAGGGGGCGGTTCCAACGAGTTCAGGTTCGAGGATAAAAAAGGGGGGGAAGAGATCTTCCTGCATGGTCAGAAAGATTGGACCATTGCCATCGAAAACGACAAAAATCAAACGGTGGGGCATGATGAGACTCTGTCTGTGAGCAACAACCGCACTAAGGATGTAGGGGTTGACCAAAGCGAGACGATTGGATCCAATAAGACAATCAAGGTAGGTGCAAATCACACAGAATCTATTGGGGCAAACATGAGCCTCAAAGTTGGTAGCAATAAGACCGAAACAGTTACAATTAATACAGCAGAAACTATAGGTGCGGCAAAGGAGCTGACCATTGGTGGGCTTTATCAGGTGACTGTTGGCGCCGCCATGAATGAAACAGTTGGAGCTGCAAAGGCTGAGGAGATCGGGGCAGCAAAGATAGTTGCCGTTGGAGCCAACAGTAGTGAAAAAATTGGAAAAAATAAATCCCTTGATGCGGGAGGAAATGTTTCAGAAAGTGCCGGGAAAGATGTCAGCATTAAATCCGGCAAAAAGATGTCTTTAAGTGCAGGAGATGATTTGGGTATTTCAGGGGAGAAAAAGGGAGTTATTGAAATCAAAGATCAATTGACGATTAAGGTCGGCAAGGCTTCGATAACCTTGAAAAAAAATGGTGATATCACCATTAAAGGTAAGGATATTAATACAAAGGGTTCTGGTAACATCGTCATGAAAGCAAAGAAAATTTTGGAGAATTAACATGAAGAGTTCCGTGGTTGAAAATATCCGAGTATTGGAGATCTCCAGGCAGATTGAAGGCGTTCGGGTAGGAAAGATTATAAACGTGGATGAGAGCGGGCAGGTTTTCGTTGACTTTCCAGGTAACACGGAGGGGTCAGTTGTGGCGCGGGTTACCAACTCAATCAACTTGAAAATGTTAAATCAAGCAGCTTCTGCTGATCAAGACGTCCTGCTCGTTTTTGAAAACAATGATTCCAAACTCCCTATCATCATTGATACCTTACATTCTCTGCTTGACGAAATGACTGCATCTCCAACCATTGCTTTTGAGACAGAGAAACCAGACGATGTCATGGTAGACGGCAAGCGAGTGACCTTTGATGC
>JAERRQ010000147.1 GCA_016735355.1 Desulfobacterales bacterium
TGGAGTGAGGTATATGCCAAAATTGATTCTGCTGCGACATGGGCAAAGTATATGGAACCTGGAAAACAGGTTTACAGGATAGACGGATGTGGACCTGTCCGATCATGGTATGGCCGAGGCCCGCAATGCGGAAAAACTTCTCAGGGCTGAAGGCTATCCTGTTGATAAGGCATTATGGAGCGCTGCAAGGTCTGTATAAACTAGATACTGTTGAAAAATATGGGCAGGACAGGTTCAAATAAGGAGGAAATGAAGATGAAACAGGACGCAACCTATATTCGATGGTTTGAAGAGATAAAAATCGAGGATGTTTCCGTAGTGGGTGGAAAGAACGCTTCCCTTGGCGAGATGTACCGGGAACTCACCCCACAGGGCGTTAAATTGCCGAATGGTTTTGCTGTGACCGCAGAGGCCTACCGGTATCTGGTGAATTCCGGAAACATTCTGCCGAAGATGAAAAAAATCCTTGCCGGGATAGACAAAAACGACCTGGAAGATTTTGCAAAAAGAGGCCATGCTGTCCGTGAATTAATCTACACCACTCCTTTTCCTGAGGATCTTGCCGAAGGAATTGTTGCAGCCTATCACAGCCTTGGAGAACAATATGGAGAGAATACGGATGTAGCAGTCAGAAGCAGTGCCACAGCCGAGGACCTGCCCACGGCCTCTTTTGCAGGTCAGCAGGATACCTACCTGAATATCCGGGGAGAAGGACAATTGCTGGATGCCTGTCGCCGTTGCTTTGCCTCCCTCTTTACCGACCGCGCTATTTCGTATCGAATCGATCAGGGTTTTGATCATTTCAAGGTGGCCCTCTCCATAGGGATCATGAAGATGATCCGCTCCGACCTTGCTACGAGCGGGGTAATGTTTACCCTTGATACGGAGAGCGGTTTTCGTGATGTGGTCTTCATCACAGCCGCCTATGGGCTGGGAGAAAACGTGGTGCAGGGCGCTGTCAATCCTGATGAATTTTATGTGTTCAAACCTACCCTTAACAAGGGATTTCGCCCCCTGATCCGAAAGGGGTTGGGCGCCAAGAAGATCAAAATGATTTACGGCACGGGAAGCAGTAAGGTGCTTACACGCAATGTTGAAGTTCCTGTTTCAGAGCGTCGTCTGTTTTGCATCTCCGATGATGAAGCTCTGGAGCTGGCCGGTTATGCAGTTATAATTGAAAATTATTACTCAGAAAAGGCAGGTAAAGAGAGGCCCATGGATATTGAGTGGGCAAAAGACGGTGTTACCGGCGAACTGTTTATTGTACAGGCAAGGCCTGAAACTGTCCAGTCCCAGAAATCCATGGATCTACTTGAGACTTATTATCTGGAAAAGAAAGGCCACATACTTACTACAGGGAAAAGCATAGGAGAGAAAATCGCGACCGGCAAGGCCCATGTGATTCCTGATGTGGCCCACCTGTCATCTTTTAACCCGGGGGAAATACTCGTGGCAAATACAACCACGCCTGACTGGGAGCCTGTAATGAAAACCGCGTCCGCGATTGTCACCAATCGTGGAGGCAGGACCTGCCATGCTGCAATTATCAGTCGTGAACTTGGGATACCTGCCATTGTCGGCGCTCAAGATGCCACTGAAAAAATCCAAACCGGCCAGGACCTGACTGTGAGTTGTGCGGAAGGCGATGATGGTTTGATATATGAGGGACAGCTTCCCTTTCATGTTGAAAAAACGGTGCTGAAAGACCTTGAAAGGCCAAAGACAAAGATCATGATGAACCTTGGAAATCCTGAGATGGCATTTTCGCTTTCAAGGATCCCGAATGATGGTGTAGGTCTTGCGCGCATGGAATTTATTATCAATAGTTATATCAAGGTTCATCCCATGGCACTTATTCATCCTGAACAAATTATTGATGACTCCGTTCAGAAGGAAATTGATAATCTTACATTTGGCTATAAAAACAAAGAAGACTATTTTGTTGAAAAGCTGGCCCATGGAGTGGGCACGATTGTGGCTGCCTTTTATCCTAAACCGGTAGTTGTACGAATGAGTGATTTTAAATCCAATGAATACGCCAGTCTGATCGGAGGCAAATATTTTGAACCAAAAGAGGCCAATCCCATGATAGGCTTTCGAGGCGCCTCCCGCTATTGCGATGATAGTTACAGGGAAGGATTTGCCCTTGAATGCCGGGCCATGAAGATGGTGCGTGAGGAGATGGGGCTCACCAATCTGATTCTTATGATTCCTTTTTGCCGCCGCGTGGAAGAAGCCGAAAGGGTGCTGGCTGAAATGGAAAAAAACGGGCTGAAACGCGGGCAAAACGGGCTTGAAGTCTATGTGATGTGTGAAATTCCGAATAATGTTATCTTGATTGATGAATTCAGCGAGCTATTTGATGGATTTTCGATAGGTTCAAATGACCTCACACAACTCACCCTAGGTGTTGATCGTGATTCGGAACTGGTAGCCATAGATTTTGACGAACGGGACCCCGGGGTGATAAAGATGGTTTCCATGGCAATTCAGGGGGCCAAAAGAAACGCACGCCACAGCGGTCTTTGCGGGCAGGCCCCGAGCGACTATCCTGATTTCGCCGGTTTCCTGGTCAAAGAAGGCATAGATTCCATGTCCTTGAACCCGGACTCCGTCATGAAAATTACCCTCAAGGTTAAAGAGATAGAGGATGGAGCATAGCATAAACGGAGAAAAACATGTCCAAAGATTATTATAAAGTGCTTGGAGTTTCAAAAACAGCTTCTGATACGGAAATTAAAAAAGCCTATCGCAAGCTGGCAAGAAAATGGCATCCGGATATTAATCCGGGGAATAAAAAAACGGAAGAAAAGTTTAAAGAAATTTCAGGCGCCTATGACTGCCTGGGTGATAAGAAAAAGAGAAAAATTTACGACGAATTCGGCGAAGATGGGCTTAACGCCGGATTTAATGCCGATGCAACCAGACAGTATAAACAGTGGAAATCTGCGGAACAACAAAAAGGCGGCTTTTCAAGCGATGAGTCAGGAAAATACCAGAGCTATGAAGATATTTTTGGAGATCTTTTTGGCTTTTCCGCAGGAGAAAGCGGATTTGCAAACTCAATGGTTGTTGAAGGAAGAGATATTGAATATGAAATAACGATTGATTTTCTTTC
>JAERRQ010000060.1 GCA_016735355.1 Desulfobacterales bacterium
CAAAAATGGAAAAATGATAAATTCTATGCCAAAGGAAAATAATGGAACGTTACGAAAAATATAAGGACAGCGGGGTTGAGTGGAACTGATAAACCACTATGTTGAACGCTCTGCGGCGGCCCGGGCAATCGGGCGTTTTGTTTCTCTGCATCCGCATAATCCTATAGCGCTCATATACTTCGGTCAACGCAGGAAAATAATATTTGTCGTTGATCAATCGGCATTATGCACTTCTCGGTTCGTGGTCGGGCATCTAACCAATTCACCTTTATCGTCATTAATTACGAATCATAGGTAATCAGCCCATTATATCGTCATGTGTGGCGATTAAATAAAAAAAATTTACGAATCGTTAAAGATGGCGATATATATACCGGCTATTAATATAAATCGCCATGGCGTTTGAGCCTGCCATACACCTGAAAGCCCACCTGCGTTCAAAATTATTTATCTATCAATTAGAGAGTGATGTTGATAACCTTGATTATTATGACCCGAACCCTGTTAATAAATAAGCCACAGCTTGAGCATCTCTATGACCGCTATAACTCCCGTAAATGGGTTCACCCCGACCCTCTTGAATTCCTTTATAATTACCCTGATTCAAGAGATGTTGAGGTTGTCGGCCTTATAGCATCAGCCTTGGCCTATGGCAGGGTGGCCCAAATCCTGAAAAGCGTTTCAATTGTTCTTGAAAAAATGGGATCGTCTCCGTATCATTTCCTGCTCTCGGTCACGCCCTCATCCATAGGGCGTATTTATTCGGGTTTCAGGCACCGTTTTACTACAGGTGATGATCTTGCCCGGATGCTTATCGGCGCACGATCTGTGATTAAGCAGTACGGCTCTCTTTATAACTGTTTTTTTTCCGGTTTCAGCGATCAGGATGATACGGTTTTAAATGGGCTTTCTTTTCTGGTAAAGGAACTTGTAAAAAAGCATGATGGACAAAAAAACAGCCTTTTGGCTTTACCCGGGAAGGGAAGCGCATGCAAGAGATGGAATCTTTATCTTCGGTGGATGGTAAGAAATGACCGGGTGGACCCCGGGGAATGGGCCGGAATAAGCCCCTCCAGGCTCATTATCCCCCTGGATACCCATATGCATCGCATATGCCTTTTAATGGGATTGACAAAACGTAAAAATGCGGACATGCGAACTGCCATGGAGATAACCGGGGCATTCAGGAAAATTGAACCCAAAGACCCTGTTCGATATGATTTTGCCCTTACACGTTTAGGCATTAGAAACGATGCCGACATTAACACCTTTCTGACGCAAGCTTTTCACTATTAGAGATTTTTTAAGCATATTCATAAAAATAGCGTATTTTTTTTTATTACAACTGCTTAACTGAATATATGCTTGTTTTTTTTCAGGAAAGGTATGAATCGCAAAATGGCTGTCGCTGAGCAGCCAGACAGCTGTATAACCATGCGGAGTAAAAGTATGATCAATGAAATTTAGTATAGTAAAACCACTTTTTTTCAAAAGCGCATCAAATATTTCTTGAAGCGCTTTTGAATCTGAAGAATCAAGCCATGCTGAAAATTCAAAAATCTCCGGTTTCATAATTTTATTGCAGCTTTGCTTTTAATGCCGCAAGCTTATCCTGCACGGATTGTCCGGCATCACTATCTCCGAGATCTTCGAATTCTTTTTCCAGAGAGTCGCCGGTAGCCTCGGTTGCCATCTCTTCTGCTGCTGCGGCCTCGTAAGAAGCTCGTTCTGCCTTGGCTTTCATTCGATCAATTAAGTCAGTTGTTTTGTTTTTCCCAATCTTTGCCTTTGCTTCGTATATCTCTTTCTTGGCCTGGGCTGCTTTGCTCTGCGCTATAATAATATCTTTATTTCTTTTAAGATCCGCCAGCTCATCCTCCATTTTTCGGATACTGCTTTTAAGCTTCTCAATTTCAGACCGTTGCATTTCCCATTGTGGTTTCAGGGACCCGGCTTTTTGCTCATGCTCTTCACTACGTACCAGCGCTTTGGTAGCAAGATCTTCTCTTCCGGCTTGTAAAGCTGCCGATGCTTTTTGTTCCCAGATATTTTTATTTTCCTGCTCCCGATCAAGGAGAGCTTTCGTTTGTCTTTCAGTCGCTATAACCGCTTGAACGCTTTTTTTAACATCACCAATACGTTTTTGTTGATCACGGATTGCCTGCTCAAGCATAATTTCCGGTTTTTCTAGTCCGTCAATTGTTTTATTTATACTAGCCTGACCTATTTTAAATATTCTTCGAAAAATACTCATGAGTCAACTCCTTCTTTATTTTATAAATTCAGACAATAGTCCTTCTACCTTATCAACAGCTATCTCAAACGCATCAAACACGGACAAGAGTTCATTACTATCTATATTGCTGAATTCACGGCTCTCAACCAAAACCAGACGAGGATCGGAAGCCTCGGTTGTATCAATGCCGATACTGACAGGTAAAATTTCAGTATTTAAATCAAGCAGCTTAAAATAACAACTCTCAGAACCTAAATCTTTTATTCCACCAAGATCAATTGAAAAATAGATAGTATTATCTTGCCGGTTTAAATAAACGGGCTGCTCATGAGACCGGTTTACCTTAAGAATATTCTCTGATACTTTTTCCACAAAAAAATCATTATCATTAAGGAAATCTTCCATGGTGGAATAACGAAGATCACGAATAAGTATGTTTTGCATTGGATTAACCTCCTTTTAGGAGCGGTGTTAAGTTTTAGGTTTTAAATTTTAAGTTAAAACAAGGAGACAATCTCCGTGATTCGGAGATCTAAATAAAAAGAATTAATGCCCATAATGGACTTATATACATTGGTTGGCAATAGTATTCGTACACTTCGGTTTCTATATTTGCAACACCATGGCCGTCATCATCAAAATCATCGTTTTCGTTTTTTTGTTCTTTTTTCTGCTGCAATTTCTGTTCCTGTTTATGCAGAGCAAGGTTGAGTTCAGCGCCTTGAATTATAACATCTTCTAAAACCATATTGCCGTCAACAGGTACTCCGTCTTCATCTTCATAGGCAAGGTCGGAAGCGGTCAGGGCCTTATTGCAGATATTCAGAATATCATCCCATATTGATCCTAGCAGGAGGTCAAACTGCCAGCCTTC
>JAERRQ010000153.1 GCA_016735355.1 Desulfobacterales bacterium
TTACAGCATTGATCATGAACTGACCGGCAGGGACAATAAAGCCCTTGCTGTTTCTTATGTGGGCTATTTAATGGCCCAGGGGATTATTGTTTTAGAAATTTTACAGGGCCCTGAGGCATCAAGCCTTTTGATGGATCTTGGTTCAATAGTATTATGGAGTTTAATCGGCATCCTTTTGCTGAACCTCTCCCGTTATGTTAACGATAAAGTAATTTTTGGTAAATTCAGCAACAAAAAAGAGATTATAGACGACCAAAATATCGGCATGGGTGCGATACAGTTTGGAAGCTATATTGGAACTGCTTTTATTTTACAGGCAATTATTGCCGGAGAATCCGAAGGGCTTTGTTATGATTTATGTGGAACAGTCATATTCTTTATGGTGGGGCAATTGGGATTTCTTGTTTTCAGTATAATTTATCAAAAAATTATAACATATGATCTGCATGATGAAATAGAAAAAGATAACATAGCGGCTGGTGTCAGTTTTGGCGCAACCCTGGTGGCTATCGGAATTTTAATGTCCCATTCAATTATGATAACAAATTCGATCCCTGCTTTTTTTGTTTGGTTTGTCAATGGTATGGTTTTGATTATTATCTCGCGCTTTATCGTCGATAAAATTATTCTTCCCGGGCATCGGCTTGATAATGAAATCAGCATAGATAAAAACTGGGGAGTAGCGTTAATCGAAGGCGGCTCCGCGATTATACTGGCATTACTAATCAACGCAAGTTTTGCGTAGAAACGGGGGCCTGAACCGTTCGACAAGGGAATAATATAATGATACAACCTGACGGAATAATAACTGCTAATGACCTTATTAAAGTGATGGAACCGGTTATACGGCGTGTTATCAGGGAAGAACTGGAAAGAATGGCGGAGAACAAACCTGAAATATTTTATATTGAAGCTGATATGCCTCTTTATGAAGACATGTTGGAAATAAGAAAACGCCATAAGGGGAAAAAAACGAAATTATATTCGCATCAAGAGGTATGGGGTGAATAATTACCTGGATGTGTATGAAAAACAGTTTGTAAAAAAACTTACGCCGCTATATCTCTTTTGAAAAACGTATCCGCCGTGTTGAAAAAATATTAGTAAATCCTTATTTAAATACCGAACCGCTGGATGATAAAAGTGGCAAATTGAATCTGATCGGATGCCGCAGTGCCCTTATTGGCAGGAACTTCCGGATAATATTTGTGATTTATGAGGAATGTCGATATATTTCTGAATGTGAATTCTGTTTCTGCGAAGACATGGTTGACAAAATTGTTATATTCCTTACAGTGGGTCCGCATGACAGGGCATATTCCATGAAGTAGCGAAAAAAATAGATGTTCACATAAATAATTTCACTGCGTTATCGGTCGGCGAAATATTACAATACGCCTTACTCCATCCGACCTTGTGCCAAATTTTATAATCGGGTAATTATCTGAAAATCTATAGAAAGATCCGGTTTCAAAAGGGGGCGTTTTGAAAGTGAATAGAAAGACATTATAATGGCAAATCAATTTACAGTATCTGAAGAACAAAAAAAACAATTTGCGGCGGCTTACTTACTTAAGGTGATAGTCAACGAAAAGAGCATAATACCGCTTTATCTCGAAGAAAAGGATGCTGACCTTGAACCTGTTTTGGAATATATGATGATGAAGGATTACCTTTCCGTTGAAAATAAGGAGTTCTATGCTCCGACTGATAAAGGCAGGGAGATCCTTGGGCGGTTTATGCCGCGATATTCCGAATTTCTAAAAATATTTGACATTTATTGTGCTGTTGATCTTGAAGAGGGCAGCTTTGCCTTTGAAGAATATTTTAATATTACTGATGCGCAGCAATGGAACAAATATCTGAACGATGAACGTTGGGAGGATCTGCGTGTCGCAGTTGCTATTTACAAACAACTGAATCCTGTTGAGATTGTCTTTATGAGTTTCCTCCAGGAGGGGCAGTTTGGTAACAGAGGGGAAGGGTGGCAGTTTGATCTCCTGCTCGGGTCGATCTGGGATGATATTCTGGAGGTATGCAATACAGCCTTGACCGCCTCCGACCTTGCCTATGAAGATGAAGACGGACTCCTTGTAGACGGCAATATGGTTTTAGAAGATGTTATCATTCAAGGCGCTGAACTAAATCTTGCTCTGCATAAACAGGAACATAAATTGCATCAGAAAAAGGAACAAAAACAGAAAAACAATGATTTTGATGAGAATGGCTATGGTGTTGCAAATATAGACACCGAAGTGTACGAATATTATTGCCAACCAATGTATATAAGTCCACTATGGGCATTGATTCTTTTTATTTAGTACAGTTTTAGATCCCCAACTCAAGGAGATTGTTTTTTTATTTTAACCTAAAACTTAAAACCGCTCCTACAAGGAGGTTAATCCAATGCAAAACATACTTATTCGTGATCTTCGTTATTCCACCCTGGAAGATTTCCTTAATGATAAGGATTTTTTTGTGGAAAAAGTATCAGAAAATATTTTTAAGGTAAACCGCTCTCAGGAGCAGCCCGTTTATTTAAACCGGCAAGATAACACTATCTATTTTTCAATTGATCTTGGAGGGATAAAAGATTTGGGTTCTGAGAGTTGTTATTTTAAGCTGCTTGATTTAAATACTGAAATTTTACCTGTCAGCATAGGCATTGATACAACCGAAGCATCAGATCCCCATCTGGTTTTGGTTGAGAGCCGTGAATTCAGCAATATAGACAGCAATGAACTCTTGTCCGTGTTTGATGCGTTTGAGATAGCAGTTGATAAGGTAGAAGGACTATTGTCTGAATTTATAAAATAAAGAAGGAGTTGACTCATGAGTATTTTTCGAAGAATATTTAAAATAGGTCAGGCTGGTATAAATAAAACCATTGATGGACTGGAAAAACCGGAAATTATGCTTGAGCAGGCAATCCGTGATCAGCAAAAACGTATTGGTGATGTTAAAAAAAGCGTTCAATCGGTTATAGCCACTGAAAGACAAACTAAAGCTCTTCTTGATCGGGAGCAGGAAAATAAAAATATTTGGGAACAAAAAGCATCGGCAGCTTTACAAGCCGGAAGAGAAGATCTTGCTACCAAAGCGCTGGTGCGGAGTGAAGAGCATGAGCAAAAAGCCGGATCCCTGAAACCACAATGGGAGGTGCAACGGTCTGAAATTGAGAAGCTTAAAAGTAGTATACGGCAAATGGAGGATGAGCTGGCCGATTTAAAAAGGAATAAAGATATTATTATAGCCCAGAGTAAAGCAGCTCAAGCCAAGAAAGAGATATACGAAGCGAAAGCGAAGATTGGGACAAACAAAACAACTGATTTAATTGACCGAATGAAAGCCAAGGCAGAGCGAACTTCCCACGAAGCAGCGGCGGCGGAAGAGATTGCGAACGAAGCTACCGGCGACTCCCTGGAAAAAGAGTTTGAAGGTCTTGGAGAGGGTGTTGCAGGACAATCTGTGCAGGATAAGCTTGCGGCATTAAAAGCAAAGTTGCAGTAAAATTATAACTATACGATCAAGACAGCTTTTGCTGTTTTGATCGCAATATAAAAAATTATGAAACCGGAGATTTTTGAATTTTCATCATGGCTTAATTATTCAGAGCCTCAAGCACTTCAAGAAATATTTGATGTTATTTTGAGAAAGAGTGGCTTTGCTATACTCAATTTTATTGATCATACTTTTATTCCGCATGGCTACACAGCAATCTGGCTTCTCAGCGACAGCCATTTTGCGATTCACACCTTTCCTGAAAAAAAACAAGCCTATATTCAGTTAAGCAGTTGTAATAAAAAAAAATACGATATTTTTATGAATATGCTTAAAAAATCTCTAATAGTGAGAAGCTTGTTTCAGGAAGGCGTCAAGGTCGGCATCGTCTCTAATTCATACTAAACGCGTAACAAGCTGCGGGCTTTAACACTGTTGGGATATTTGCCCTTATTGGTAGTTCCTACAACAACAGTGCTGGTCAATAATTTTAATAGGTTATATACCATGGTTTTGGCGACCCATGTCGAAAAACTGGGTGTTTACAAGGTGGAATAGGGCGGTATTTTCAAACCTGCACTGCTTTGTAAAGAGCCTGTTTAAAAATTCATGGGCTCTGAAGAATGTTATGATTTTATTGGAGAGTTTGGTGACGTCTATAATTTTTTGCGTTTGTTTGAGAAAAGCATATTATCATAGACGTTTCCTATCTTTCCCTTTCTTTAAGATGCGACCCCGCACTCCTCCTTTTTTGCTACAATTAATAATCCCTTGACCTGATTTCCTGACTGCTTCCTAATATCTGCTTTGGTTTCCTCTATTAATTGTAATCCATGACGCCTCAGGCAATCTTGAATAT
>JAERRQ010000337.1 GCA_016735355.1 Desulfobacterales bacterium
GTTGACATACTGCTTATTGTTTCTGATACTTCCCGGCGTGGCATCCAGGCAGCCGTAAGAATAAATGACCTTGCAAAAAATTTGAGTATAGGGGTTGGTAAAACATATCTTATTGTAAACCAGGTCAAAGAGGAACTCCCAGGTACTGTGCTGGAAATTTTGGATAAAGCAGATCTGAAACTTGCCGGTACAATCCCGGAGGATAAAACGATTTATGAATATGACCTGAACGGGCAGCCTACAATTGAAATTGCTAATGATAATCGGGCAATGAAGGCTGCTTTTGAAATATTTGATAATATAATTTAAATGATTGCACAATTTCGGGTATGGATGAGGTAGGGGCAGAATCCATTTCTGCCTTGTATCATTTTTGGCGGATATGGATGGGGCGGATGTTGTTGAAAAGTTCCTGTTTAACTAAACAATTTTTACGAAAAAATGCGCAGACCATATAAAGACCTTTATATATATTATCTTGAGGGCTGCATGGAATATGGTACAGAGATTTCCTGCAGCGGATTTATCGGTAACTGGGAAGAAGATGGTTTTTCCTTTCTTTTTTTTTCCAGGCCTTCCCATGCGAAGGTAGGTGAACTCCTGGAAAAGCACCCTTCTTTGACCCTTATAGATAAATATCATATGACTTATGATGAGTGGCAGGGAGGAACGATTGCTCCCTTCCGGGCAGGAGGGTTCCTGATAGAGCCTCCCTGGAACACTGAATCTGAAAGATCGCCCGGGGACAAACAGATCATACTGGATCCGGGTATTGTTTTCGGCACAGGAACTCATCCTACAACAAATGATTGCCTTGAGGCGCTTGAAATTGTATTTTGCAAGAATGATGTAAAATCCGTAATCGACCTAGGTACCGGCACAGGTCTGCTTGCGCTTGCCGCAGCGGCTTTGGGATGCAGTAAGGGCCTGGCCGTTGATTTTAATTTGCTGGCTGTAAAGACTGCAAGGAAAAATATAGAGTTAAACGGATTTGAAAACAGACTGGTGGCTGTGCACGGCAGAGCTGAGGATTTGATTTTTTGTTCCGCTGACCTGCTTATTGCCAATATTCATTATGATGTAATGAAGCGTCTTATACCTTCGGAATGGTTCTTGCAAAAAAGAATGTTTATTTTATCCGGTTTGTTACGTAGTCAGGCTGGGAATGTACTTTCTCTATTGTCGCAATATCCTGTTAAAATCATCAAAAAATGGGAACGGGAAGGTGTCTGGCATACTTATTTGGGAGAAATCAGCGTATAATTTTAAAGGGTTGGTGAATGCTTATCAAATGCTGGGGTTCCAGGGGCTCAATCCCTGTTTCCGGTAACGAGTTTATGAAATACGGGGGAGACACAACCTGTATAGAGATCAGAACTAAAAGCGATGATATAATTATTATCGATGCCGGAACCGGAATTCGAAGGCTTGGCAACAGCCTAAGCGCGGAAGGACGTTATAAGTATAATTTTATCATCACCCATGCGCATTGGGATCACCTTATGGGGTTTCCTTTTTTTAAACCGCTCTATGATGATAGAACCGAAATTCATATGCACAGGTCTCCCTTTCCCAAAAAATTTATGGAAAATATGATTTCAAAAGTAATGACTCCTCCCAATTTTCCTGTAAGATATTCAGAATTGAAGGCCAGGCTTTTATATAAAAATGGCCGCCCGGATAAGTTTAATATAGGATCGGTTACGGTGGTTCCCATCCCTTTAAGTCACCCCAACAAAGGAATAGGATACAAGTTTATTGAAGATGGAAAGGCCTTTGTTTTTCTTACTGATAATGAACTCGGCTACATCCATCCCGGAGGAGCCTCCTATGATGAATATTGCAGATTCGTATCATCTGCCGATCTTCTTTTTCATGACGCTGAATATACAGCAGAGGAATATGAAAACAGAATCCTTTGGGGCCATTCCATATATACGGAGGCGGTCGAACTGGCAATAAAGGCCGGGGTAAAAAAATTAGGTCTGTTTCATCATAATCAGGATAGATCAGATCAGGAAATTGATGAGATTGTTGATATATGCAGGATCTATATTTCGGAAAAAGGAAGCACTCTCGAATGTTTTGCCGTGGGTTGTGATATGACGTTTGAGTTGTGAGCTTGAGATTCTAAAGTTCTCCGCAGTCTGTTAAGTCTATCCATATTACGTGATATTGAGTCGTTTATGAATTTTGGATGCATTTAAATAAATGGATTCAGCTTGGCAGAAGACCGGAGTCGCTCTTGTTGTAAAGGAGAAAACTAATCTCTAAAGACGTTCGTTTTAAAATAATGCTCACCGGCTTGGTCTTTATTCTGCTATCAGGATGCTCGGGAATTGGTCCGGGGTCGATTGAACGTGACCGGT